>JAXDCR010000143.1:0-4007 GCA_034677845.1 Bacteroidales bacterium
GATGCCGAAGGAGATCCATACGTCACTGAACGATTTCCAGTAATAGGCAAATGAGTTCACCGGTGTGTTCCTGAAGGTAATAAAAGGGATATCCTCAAAGATTGTCAGATACCTGTTCTTCGTGTAAAGAGGGGTGATATCTGCCTGCAACCTGAAAGTCACACCGATCTCATTGCAGGTCAGGATAAGCTTCCGGAGTTGCCTGTAGTCAATTGAACTGTCACAATAAATGACTTCATCAATGATATCCATGTCCAGGATCCTGGATATGTCTATCTTATCCGGATAGACGCGAATGCCTTTACCGTACTTCTTTTTTATTGACGCTGCGTTTGTGACGATGATGAGTATCCTGAATCCCCATTCCTTGTGAGAAATGATCATATCAAGGAACCGTTCCGACCGCTCATTGGCATACACCAGTATGTTGCTGACGTTGTTGCTGCCTGACCTGAAGTTTTTGAACACCCTGTAAGTCAACATCCGGAACAGGTACAGCGAGAACAGGTTGATCAGGGCAAAAGATCCGATGAAATAATGACTGAAATTCTTAAGTCCCAGTACATGTTTGTACAAGAACATCAGGGCAAAACCGACGATGCTGAAATTCAGGAAAGTGAAAAAGACAGACAAATGTGACCGGGTACGAGGCGTCTGGGTAAGGTTAAGCGCATGAAGAAGCATAGCCCAGGTCGGCACGATCAGGGCCAGCATGACAAGGTATTCCCGGGTGAAACTGAAATAATCCCTGTTGAACAGGTTGGTGATGAAATAAGCCAGAAAATAGGATACAACCGTTACGATCAGATCAATGATGGCAAAGAGCTTGTCGGGTACGGTTTTTAGTTTTCTGACCTTTGCCATATTCTCTAACTGAATGAACGGGACATGTTTTCCGCAAAGTTAGCAGGCCCCCATATACAAGATTGAACCGTTTCAAACTGGTTATTAACATTATGATGAAATTTTTATCAGGAAGTTTCGCAGCTTACCTGGATATCCCTCCTGTAAATGGCTTCACGCCTGACATTATCCGATGCATCAGTCCGGAGCCCGGTTTCACCCTTCCCATGCCATTGTTTTCTGTTTTTCCTGCATTTTTAAGCAGGTCATCATAATAACCGATCTCGAGCATGGGCATGAAGAAATCCTCTTCCGGATAGGCAACTCCCCCTGAAATGAAATAATAATCGCCATACAGGTAATATGCCGAAACCTCATTGACGTTTTCAACGATCACGTTATTTGTATCAATGTATTCCCATAGCGCGTCAAATGACTCGTATTCGTCCTCCAGCGTCACGGAGTCGCTTTCATCGTATGACAGATAATAATAACCATCACCGATTTCGTTTTCCGTCATGTCCATCAGGAACCTGGCATCAACAAGGCTGTTCAGCTTATTGGAGACAATCACCATATACCTGCAGCGGCCATCACTAAAATCGTAATACAGATATGCTTCATCAATATTCTCAATCGCGTCCTCCACGTAAAAATACATGTAGTCGTCACCGGCTTCATCCAGCACACCGGGGCTGGCCTGCATGATATAATCGGAGGATTTGTCCAGCAGGGTCAGAAGGTTTTTAAGTGTCAGATCTATCTGCGTAATTTTCTCTTCATCTTTATGACATGATGACAGCATAACGGCAATTATGCCTGCATACAACAAGGTGTTCTTTATTTTCATGGCATTTGCTTTTTACAAGCGGTTAAATTACATATAATTTGCCTTTATCTTCAATCACATCCCTGCGATTTGTGTCTTTTTGCACTGATATGGGTGGATACCTTACGCATAATACAACCAGCGCTGCCATCACCCTGCCTGCATCGTGCAGGCCGGGCAGAAACATTTTTTGTTTCAACACGTGCAAATATTTTCCATATTTGCATGATAATAATCATAAAAAAACCTATTGATGAAAAAATGCGCAATTCTTGCTGTCATGCTGCTTGCTCCCCTGTATGCTTTTTCGCAGGCGGGACTGGAGACCCCCGCGGATGATCTGAAACTGGTTGCCAACCAGAGTTTCGTCGGCATCGGCGGAGGCCTTGACCTGAATTTCAATGCCTACCGCATTCCCCCCGACGAAAACGGATTTGAATACTATGCCATCAATCCGCATTTCAATTTCGGCCTTGACTATTCCTATACGGTGACGAAAAAATTCAGGCCCCGCCTCGGATTCAAATATGTCAAAATGAGTTACGGCATGGACTGGGGTGACTTCAATTCAACTTTTGACAAACTGGAAACCAAGGTGCACGTGCTGGGTCTCGACCTTTTCTTCGATTTCCTGGTGGCTGACAACGGAAGGATGCAGCTTTTTCTGGCACCGGGAGTGAAAGGAGAGATGGTCACAGGAGACAAGAACGTGAGGATCGACAACAACGGAAGTAAGGTTGAAGTCAACGGTTACAGCTTCATTGACGATGAATATCCTTCCATGGTTGCCGGGGGTGCCCTGGCTGCCCTGGCGCGTTACCAGATCAACAACACCGTGGCTGTCACCCTGAAGCCCGAATACACTTTTTTCCTCCGGAAATATGTCATGGAAAACGATAAAGCTTTCCAGCGCCTTGCCCTCAACCTGGGTGTGGAGTTTGGTTTCTGACAGGTTCAACTGCCGGGGGCCGGCCCCGGGTTTTCCCTTCCGGCCTCAGGGCTGACAGCTCTGCCAATGGTGCCTGGCGCCTGTTCATGAAAATATCGTTGTGAAAATGATCAAGTCTTTTCAGGAGGTAACCCAGGGTGCTGATCTCAGATTCGTTCAGGTCGCCCACGACTATCCCTGACACAACCCGCATGTCGGGCAACAGGTCCAGGATCTCCTTTCTGCCCTTTTCCGAGATAGACACCCTTACGCTTCTTTTGTCTTCCGGATCGGCACACTCCTTAATGAAACCGTTGCGCAGCAGCCGCTTGATGACTTCGGTCCCCGAGGTTTTTTCCATCACCTGCGTGCGGATCAGTTCCGTCTTTGTAAGGCTTTCATAGGTCATCAGCGTGATCAGGAATGAAAACTCATCAGGTGTTCTTATGGCGCTTCGCTTCAGCGCCTTTTTTATATACAGGCGCGCATAGCGGTACATCAGCACAAGCAGAATCGAAATGTCGTTCAGACTGCTCCTGCTGTCACTCACCAGATCCACTTTCCTGTCACCCGATATTTCCCTCATCTTCATATCAGGCGCACCGTAACTGGCAAAAAGGTATCCCAGGAAATCACGGATGTCGTAATCACGTTTATCGCGGTTCCTGCAGTCAAAGTCATAAAGATGACCGATCAGCTCGACGAGAATCTCTTTTTCATTCATGATAACGGTGCGGATATTTTTCCAAAATTAATTAAAATAGTATTTATTCGTAAAAAAATATATATAATTAGAACAAAATCGTACTATATTTGTTGCTCATTCTGTAAACACCGAAAGATGGAAATTGTTGCCAGCATAGTCGGCGCCAGCAAGGAGTATAAAACCGGCGACACTGTCATCACTGCCCTTCAGCCGGCCACGTTCGACTTCCACAGGAATGAAATGACCCTCGTCATTGGTCCCTCCGGCTCCGGCAAGACCACCCTGCTCTCCCTGCTTGGCTGTGTCATATACCCCACGAAAGGGGATGTTTATATAAACGCGAAACTTGTAAGGGATCTCACGGAAAAGGAAATGGCAGAGCTGAGGCTGCGGAACATAGGCTTTGTCTTTCAGAACTTCAACCTGCTGGCCCCGCTGAACGCACTTGAAAATGTCATGCAGCCGTTGCGGATGATGGGATATTCAAAAAAGGAATCGCGTGAACGGGCATTGGAGGCACTTCGGAAGGTCGGCATGGAAGACCGGATGATGAGCCTTCCCAAAAATCTGAGCAACGGGCAGCAGCAGCGTGTGGCGATTTCAAGGGCGCTGGTGACCGGGCCATCCATCATGCTGTGCGACGAACCCACTGCAGCCCTGGATATCAGAAGCGTGGAAACAGTCATGGAGGAGCTCAGGAT
>JAXDCR010000144.1:0-6622 GCA_034677845.1 Bacteroidales bacterium
TTTTCCAGCTTGACGATCCCGTGCTGAAACAGATAAGGGATGAGATCGCCGCCACTGATATCAACAGCCTGACTCCGCTGGAGGCCCTGAATAAACTGAGTGAGATAAAGAAGATAACGGGTCTGAAATAAGAACCCGGAACAGACTGACGCAGCATTTTTTGGAGGTGAATTTGGGATAAATTAAAAATAGTTTAAATTTGCACCACCTATTGAGGTGCCAAACACAATGGAGATATAGTTCCTGGTGAGAGAATTATTGCGGAAATAGCTCAGTCGGTAGAGCACGACCTTGCCAA
Source organism: Bacteroidales bacterium (assembly GCA_034677845.1). Classification (GTDB taxonomy): domain Bacteria; phylum Bacteroidota; class Bacteroidia; order Bacteroidales; family UBA10428; genus UBA5072. The sequence continues at coordinate 299 of JAXDCR010000144.1, forward strand.
GGTCGGGGTCGCGGGTCCGAGTCCCGTTTTCCGCTCAGAAAGGCCGACGCTACCGTTGGCCTTTTTTACTTATGGCCGCAGGGCATCTGACGCTGCAGCCAATTTGCCCGGATGGTGGAACTGGTAGACACGCAGGACTTAAAATCCTGTGACCAGCAATGGTTGTGCGGGTTCAATTCCCGCTCCGGGTACAAAAGAGATGAGAGGTCAAAACCGACCTCTTATTTTTTTAGATATTGTATCTTATTCTGCCTTTCTGTAAAATCTCCCTGTTTCAAAACCTGATGAACCGGATGGTTTTATTAATCAATTTAATCAAAGGTTTTTTTTAAAACATAGAAAAAGTATGTCCACCTTCCTGTGTCAAATGCCTTATAGGTTCCGAAATTTCTGACACCTGCGTAGTTACAGACCAAACGGGAGAGGTATCCGGGTGAGAATTGATTTATCAGACTAATCCTGCGTTCACTGTCTTTTTCCAATGCCTTCACCACTGCTTTGGTTATATCTTCCTGTGAGACTATTTCAAAACTGGAAACTTTCAGGGCCTCCCTCAGTGATGCAATATTGCACCGGTACCTGAAGTCAGCATATAAAAAACGACCTCCAGGCTTTAACACCCTGTATATTTCGCTGAAAAATTTATTAATATCAGGGTAATAAAGCGATGACTCTATGTTCAACGCCACATCAAAGCTATGGTCACCGAATGGCAGCTTTTCTGCGTCAGCCTGAATATACTCGCAAACCGGCGCTCCATTGACTGATCGGCAGTAGTCGATCATTTCTCTGGAAATATCAACTGCCTTTATTGACCCGGGTGCAAAATACCTGGCTATATATGACGATCCACCTCCCCTGCCACAACCCACTTCAAGAATATCCCTGTTTTTAGTTTCCACGGAAGAAAGCAAATGATGATACAACTGCAAGGGATATCTTTCAGCTTCATCTTCCTTTAACAGATCAACAGGTTGGTCATTATCAAACCCGTAGTTAAGGAATCTGAATTCCCCTGTTTTACATTTTTTGCTGAGAAATCCGTACCAGTAAAGAATAACTGGTTTCAGAACCAGCTTGATTGTGTTTTCAATAATCATTATGCATCCGAACTGGCGTAAAAATATAAATATTAACCGGATATTTGGAGTTTATTTATTGGATACATAAATTTAACATGCTGTCAGTACAATAATTTGGCTCGCAGTTTTCTTCAGCAGAACATGAAGTAAATAGTCATAAATCAATTAATTTGTTATTGAGCAAAAAAGGCTGCCTTTGACCAAAGCAGCCTCCTTGTCAAATTCAGATGTTCTTACCGTCAAAGCTGGGTTCCGGGTGCCGTTCTGCCCGGTGCCTGTCCCGGAGTCTGTTGTTCACGTTCCTTCAGATAAGCCGAGTAGATCTCTTTCTGCTTGGCATTCAATATATTCATGATCTCGTTATGCCTCTGTTCGGCACTGGATGACGACTGCGATGCCATGGTTTTTTCATAGATAGCCCTAACCTGTGTCACCTGAGCAGGGGTCAGGGAAAGTCTTTCGGTCAGATCTGCCACCCTGCTGTCAATAATACTTGAAGTGTTCATTTGCGGCCTCTCACCCTGCTGCCTCTCACCTGTTTCCGCAGAAGCACCTCCCTGGGGTTGCTGTTCACGTTCTTTCAGGTATGCCGCATAAATCTCTTTCTGTTTGTCGTTCAGCAGATTCATAATCTCATTGTGCCGCTGTTCGGCACCTGAAGACAGGCTTGCTGATCCGCCACTGCCTTGTGTCCCGGTTTGGGTCCCCATGGTTTTTTCATAGATAGCCCTTACCTGCGCCACCTGAGCAGGTGTCAGCGAAAGTCTTTCAGTCAGGTCAGCCACTCTGCTGTCGATAATAGCGGAAGGATCCGTTTGCGTTCGCGAACCGGTGCCTCCCGAAGTGCCTTCCTGGGCATTTGTGCATGACAGCAATCCCAGAAATACAATGGTCATTAAAAATCCCTTTTTCATAGTCCTCGGTTTTTTTTAGTTTATAAATAAAAATGATGAATTTGTGATATATCTATGATAATGATCAGAGTTGCTGTTGTCCTTTATGGTATCAGCCGTTGTCATGACAGGCTTCTGAATGACACAGGCGGTTAATGAATATCCCGGTGTCAGGTCTGGTATCATCTGTAGATTCCGGTGACATTACTGGAAACCGTGAAGCTTGTATATTTGGTTCCGGGATTGTATTTGGCATCCGTGTAAAGACCGTCAACTGCTTTACCTGAAAAATTGCCGCCTATATAGGCATCGTACGTTTCACCGCGGATAAGATCCGGGGATGAAAATGCTATGGACTGGTACCACTTGGATGGCACAAAGCTCAGAATTCCTTCGCCCGAGCTGTTCCTGATATGAAAAGGAGTGCCGGCCTGCTGGCCGATACTGAGATTGAGCAGCAGCGAATTCTGGGTTGAATTGCCGGCAGGAACCTGTGCCATGCGTGCGCTGCCTGCAGCCACTATAAATCCCCCTGAAATGGTGAATGAACCGTCATAATCGATGGCCGAATTGAAATCCGCCGTCGGGCCATGCACAATCAGCTGTCCGCCTGTCATGACAACGGAACCGTTTATGTCGAGGCCGTCACCGTAAGCATCCACAGCAACGCGTCCTCCATTGACATAGAGAAAATAATTCCCGAATCCGCCGAATCCTCCGAAGCCCCTGCCTCCGCCGCCGCCACGAGGGCCTCCGAAACCGCCACCCGGTCGGCCGCCGGGACCAAACGCCCCGCCCGGACCGCCCCCCATCCCGAAATCGTTGTTACCTCCGGCAGCATTAAGTCCGTCATCGCTCGAAACAAGGCGAATGTTTCCGTCGTTAATTGTGATGATCTGGCCTTCAATTCCTTCGTATGACCGTGCAATGTCAATTGTTCCCTTGTTTATGGTAACGGTTGAGTCGGAATGAATGGCATCGTCGTTGCACGATATATAATAATTGCCCCCGTTTATGACCAGGTTCGCGTTTGAATGCAGGGCGTCATCCGCCGATTCGACCGAGATGGTTCCCCCGTCAATGATCGCGTTGACACCTGCATTGACTGCCTTGGTGGAAATGGCTGCGCTTCCATAGTCGTTCCCGGCGGCAGTGCCGGAGGTGCGAAGGGTGATCCTCCCCGATGAGATCAGCACATCGGTTTCTGCCTGAATGGCATCGCCCATGGAAGATATATCAAGGGTTCCTGATTTGATATAAACATATCCGCGTGCCGTGTCCTGGTCATTATTTGATTTCAGGCCGTCGCCCCCGGCATTCACCGAGACATTGGCACCCCTGATGACCAGATAGTCACTCCCTTCAATGCCGTTATCCTTTGCAGTCACTTTGATCTGGCTTTCCGAAAGCACCAGTCCGTCATTGCTGTCGATGCCATCCTTGTAATTGCCACGGATGGTAAGGGAGCCCCTGCCTGAAATAGTCAGATCAGACTTGCTGAAAAGGGTCGCATTGGGTTCACTGACATCCGGAACTTCAAAAACATAGTCACTCCCGTCCGTTAAGAAATTATCACTGTTTTCTGCCAGGATCAGGATGGTTTTATCAGATTTCTTAACGAACACAGGAGCGCTCGAAGAACAGTTGATATTCACCCCGTTCAGAACCAGGCGAACGGCACCCTTGCCTTCTGAATTCACCAGAACCTGTCCGTCGTTCAGTTTGCCGGAAAGGACATATGTACCCGGTTTGGTGATTGTCAGACCGGCATTTGTGGCTGCTGCACCGGAACCGCTGACACTGACGGAAGATCCTTCCAGGTTAATGTTTACCGTTTCCGAATTGTTCCAGATGTAATCTTCCGGTTTTTCATGATCCGATTTGTTGTTCTTTAAAGCCTCTGCTACCGAAAAGTAAAAATGAAGGCTTTGTGCCGTTCCCTCAGCAGGGGGTTCTGCCGGTATATCATCCGTCGGAGCCGTTTCCAGCATAATGGTTTCTACCCTGGCGGGCTCGGTTGCGTCACCATTGCTAATGTCATTCACAGCTGATTGTGGACGATTATCCCCGCGGCATGATTCAAGTCCCGTCAAAGCCCAGATCATGATCAGGATGTATGTGGCAATGTTCATTTTCATTTGTAATTAGAGTATATATAATGAGATATAGGTATATTTTTTTTAAAACACGTTGTCTTTTTTTGTTTCAGGTGATTACTGTTTGCTTTTCTTTCCATTTTCTTTATAGTAGACTATCAATCTGGCCTCATGCTTCACCAGATCGATGCGTTCAATCTCCACCCTGCTGATTTCCAGTCCCGTTCTTTTTTTCAGGTCCTCGATGAGCTCACCTCTTCTGGCGGGCAGAATAAGTTCCGTGGTGTCATAATCAATTATTTTGGTGCATTCAGGTTCCTGGAGCCAGAGCTTTTCAAGCCCGTAAATGATGATGATGATGACAAGGTTGGTAAAAACCAGTTCAACAAGGCTGAATTTGTTCCCTGCCAGGGCATTTATCACCGATATGCCAATCAGAACAAACAAATAGATCATTTCCTTGATGGGGATGGCGTCTGTCCGGTATCGCAGAATGCCGAAAATGGCAAAAAGACCGAATGCAAAACCTATTTGCATTTCAACGCTTTCAAGCAGATAGGTCAGCAGGAAAATCAGCGTGCTGATCATGGCAAAACTGAACAGATAGTCCTTCCTTCGCGCAATCGGGTAATAAAGCGCCCTGACAATTATCAGTATGACAATGCTGTTGAGGATAAACCTGATCAGCAGTTCATTAAAGCTGGTTGCGTGCAGGATATCCAATCCTAAAATTGAGTTTTCCATTGAACATTTTTTTTAGGTTCACAGACTGAAGACGATGTTCCTTATGCAATATTAGCACTCATGCTAATTATGAGAAAAGATAATATACATAATGCTGCAATGAATAGACACAAGGTCGAAATTCATCTATTTTGACGGTGACCGGTCTTTCTGATCATACAGCCAAAATGCAAAGAGCTGTGTGTTTTCAGCATAGCTTATGCTTCGTATGCGGCATGCAAATATTTTGCAGAGATTTTATGTTTCACTGGACAGGATGGGTTAAAATCAATTTTGCCTGATGAATTTCGGGAGTAAAAACATATATTTGGGCAACATTTTAATAACCCACCTAAAACTTCTTTTATTAATGAAAAGAATATATCTGTTTTTACTATTGTGTTTGTCGGTTTTGCCGGGTTCCTTTGCCCAGGAACTGACAAACTTCAGCAGGACAACCATTGTCTCTCCTCAAATAGGAGAAAAGACCGTAACGTTCAGGATCAGGGCTCCTCAGGCAAAACTGGTGAGGCTTTATGGTTCATGGATGCAGGCTTCAAACTCTTCCGTCAACATGGTAAAGGACACCTCGGGTGTCTGGTCGGTCAGCGTGGCCAAACCAGCTCCTGAGCTGTACACGTACAATTTCATTGTTGACGGGCTGAATGTGAACGATGTGAGCAATGTTTTCCTTCAAAGGGATGGCACCCGCTACCTGAGCGTACTTCTTATTCCCGGTGACGTGACGGCCAATTATTTTGAAGCCAATAACCGGGGCAACCTCAGGAAAGTATGGTACGATTCGCCTACCATCGGGAAAAACCGGCGAATGTATGTCTATACTCCTTACGGATATGAATCAGGCACGGATAAATATCCTGTTCTGTATCTGTTGCATGGCGGAGGGGGTGACGAGGATGCCTGGAGCACCATGGGACGGGCCTGCCAGATACTGGATAATCTGATTGAGAAAAAGCTTGCCGTACCTATGATCTGTGTGATGCCGAACGGCAACCCCGGGCAGGAAGCGGCCAGAACGGCCATGCTTCAGGAGACCACCTTTGACCGGACTGACCCCAAATATGCCAACCTGTACATAAATAGCATTGTTAAAGATATTATCCCTTATATTGAAAAGAACTTCAGAGTCATTGCCAGTCCTGACGCCAGAGCCGTGGCGGGACTGTCAATGGGGGGAGGCCATACGTTAAGCGTGACAAATGAGTATCCCGGCACATTCGGATATATCTGCCCGCTGAGCATTGGTATCGCTGCCAACCAGGCTGACATCGATGCAAAGCTGCAGGCAGTCAAAAAAGCCGGGTACAAACTCTACTGGTTAGGTTGCGGAAGCGAGGACTTCCTCTTTGAAAGCGCCAAAAACCTGGATGCAGCATTGACCCGGAACGGGCTTGAGCATACGTTTTACGTTACTCCGGGCGGACATACGTGGGCAAACTGGAGGGTTTACCTGAATACTTTCGCGCAGCTGTTGTTCAAATGATGCCAGCGGAAGAACAAATGACAATT
>JAXDCR010000145.1:0-2673 GCA_034677845.1 Bacteroidales bacterium
TCTTACCAAAGAGATTGAACGGATTCCCAAATATTTGAATGAGATTGATCCGTAAAAGAAACTGCAGCTGTTGATCAAATTACTCCCTTATATTCTTCCAGTCTATCCTGATGAACAAGAGGAGGAAATTAAAAAAGAGAACGGGGTTAGCTTCATTCATCGTATTAACAGCCTAATTACTGCTCAAAATAAATCAGAAGCATAAAACAATATTTATTCAATAATGTCCCCCAAACGTACCCCCTAGAAATTGAAAGTCCCTGCATTTTAGTTTAATACAGGGACTTTTTGTAGCGGGGGCAGGACTTGAACCTACGACCTTTGGGTTATGAGCCCAACGAGCTACCAACTGCTCCACCCCGCAGTATATTGATGTAACAAACGTCTTTAAGGGCTTGCAAATTTAAGCTAAGTAAATGAGAAAAAAAATAGTTTTTTGCTTAAACTTTGAAATCCCTGTTATTACTGCTTTCTTGCTATCTTTGCTTCAAATCAGTCATAGATAATGGAGGAAAAAAAGGAAAAGACCTCATTCTGGGAAAAGATTAAGAACAAATACAGGCTTTCCATATACCGTGATGAAACCTATGAAGAGGTGCTGAACATTAAGCTTACGCGTCTTAATGTTGTCATCCTCGTCGGTACAGGCACACTCTTATTCCTTCTGATCGTCATTTCAATTATCGCTTACACTCCTGTCAGGGAACTGATTCCCGGGTACCCCGATCAGGGGACGGTCAGGAATATTTACCTTAACAATTACAGGCTTGACTCGCTTGAGGATGAAATTGCCAAAAGAGATGTTTATTTTGAAAATCTGAGAAGCATCATTTCAGGCGAAAAGCCCCCCGAATATTTAAATGACTCTGACACATCAATTGTACAGTCAACACTTGTGTTTGACCGGTCAAGGGAAGATTCGCTTCTGCAGAATATGCTTTCCTCCTCCGATCAGTACAGCCTGTCGCTGATGGAAAACAAGTCACAGACTACCTCATTGTCAAATGTTTTATTCTTTCCACCCGTGAAGGGTATTGTCACAAACCCGTTCGACAGCCGGGAAGAGCATTATGGCACCGATATCGTCTCCAGTACGGACGATGTGGTGAAAGCCACGCTCGGGGGCACGGTTGTCATGGCAAACTGGACATTGGAAACCGGTTATGTGATTGAGATACAGCATCAGAACAATTTACTTTCCTCCTACAAACATAACTCAGCCCTGTTGAAGCATGTGGGTGACAGGGTCAAGGCAGGCGAGGTTATTGCGATTCTGGGTAATTCGGGTGAGCTGACCACAGGTCCCCACCTGCATTTTGAACTGTGGTATAATGGCGCTCCTCTTGATCCGGAAGATTACATTACTTTCTGATCATAAGTTCGCCGGAAACATGAAAAAAGGAATTGCGGTTCTCGGAAGCACCGGCTCAATAGGGAAACAGGCGCTTGATGTGATCGGAAGGAACAGAGACCTGTTTGATCTGAGGGCCATCACGGCCGGAGACAATGCATCCCTGCTTGTCGAACAGGCCAGGCAGTATCTGCCTTCTGTCGTTGCCATTGCCAATGAAAAGCTTTATAAACAGGTAAAGGAGGGACTTTCTTCATTTCCCGTGAAGGTGCTGGCAGGCAATGAATCGCTGACAAGCGTTGTCGTTCTGCCTGAAGTCGATATCGTGCTGACAGCCATGGTGGGTTTTGCCGGTTTTGCCCCGACGATTGCAGCCATCAGGGCAGGTAAGAATATCGCACTTGCCAACAAGGAAACTCTTGTCGTAGCCGGGGAAATTGTCACATCGCTGGCCAGAAAACATAAAGTTGGAATTTATCCGGTGGACTCTGAACATTCGGCAATTTTTCAGTGTCTGATCGGTGAAGATCCGCGCAATATTGAAAAGCTCATTCTGACTGGATCAGGGGGCCCTTTCAGAGGGTGGACAAAACAGCAACTGGCAAATGCCTCAAATATGGATGCCCTGAAACACCCGAACTGGCGCATGGGACGGAAGATCACAATTGATTCGGCCACCCTCATGAACAAAGGTCTGGAAGCCATCGAGGCACACTGGCTGTTCAGCATGGAACCGGAAAGGATTGACGTGGTCATTCATCCGCAGTCAATCATCCATTCACTGGTGCAGTTTACCGACGGATCCATCAAAGCACAGATGGGACTTCCGGATATGAGGCTTCCCATTCAGTTTGCCCTTTCCTATCCCGACAGGCTTAAGTCTGATTTTCCCCGATTCGGCTTTTCAGATTTCCCCCAGCTAACTTTTGAGAAACCTGACACCAGCCTGTTTCGTTCGCTTACCCTGGCATTCGAGGCCATGCGCTGCGGTGGCAACATGCCATGCATCCTGAACGCTTCAAATGAAATTGTCGTCAATGCCTTTCTGAAGGGGTGGGTCAGTTTTCTCCGGATACCGGAAATTATTGAACAGGCGATGGAAAAAATATCCTTTATTAAGGCTCCCACCCTGGAAGATTACATGGAAACCGACAGGATCACAAGGGTATTTACCAGTAATCTGATCCATTGAGGTCGTCCGGGCCGGGAATCCGGAAATTAGTATCTTTGTTCCCTTATTGTCAAATAAAACACAAGTAATGGGAGTTGTTATTCAGATAGGGCAGTTGTTGCTGAGTCTGTCAATCCTGGTCATCCTTCAT
>JAXDCR010000146.1:0-6474 GCA_034677845.1 Bacteroidales bacterium
CTTATTTCGGTTCTCGTGGCCGCATGGTTATTGGGGCTGTCAAGAGGGAGAAGAATGAAAGATATCATGGAAAGCACAGGTAAATCAGTAGCCAGCATCGCCATGATCCTTCTGATAATTGCCGGTGCGGGTACCCTAAAGCAGGTACTCGTTGACAGTAAAGTAAGCGATTATATTGCCGGTCTTTTGCAGCAGACATCCGTTTCCCCGCTGATACTGGCATGGCTGATTGCCGCCGTGATAAGGGTCTGTGTGGGTTCGGCCACGGTGGCGGGACTCACGGCAGCGGGCATCGTGCTTCCCCTGCTTTCTGCAGCCGGTGTGAACCGCGAACTGATGGTACTTTCAATAGGAGCCGGCAGCCTGATCCTGTCGCATGTCAATGACACCGGATTCTGGCTTTTCAAGGAATATTTCTGCCTTGACATCAGAAGCACTTTTCTTAGCTGGACGATTATGGAGAGCCTGATTGGGGTAATGGGACTGGCGGGAGTGCTGGTACTCGACCTGATAGCAAAGTGAGGACATACAGCCCCTTTCTCTCATTCAACGGGCAGTCAATGGCATTTGGCGATTTTCAGCATGGCACCGCTGACAGGCGTACAGTTCAGGAATTATTTTTCAGCATTCCAGCCTGCGATCCGGGCCAGTATCCACCACATGGCATAGGCTTTCCGGTTGGCGGTGATATGTTGGGTGTTATGGGCCCCGAAAGTCGGACTGCCACCGGGGCTGCTTCTGTTTTCAAAATAATCCTGGCCGAGGGTGTGGCTGGCCTGCCAGTCAGCGTAAAAATTCCCCCCCGTAATCCTCTGAGTCGCCATTATCACCGGCGTCTTCCCAGTAGTTGCCATCCATATCATGGGTATCAATGCCGTAATAATCAAGGCAGTAGTATCCTTTGGCAGTGCAGTAACCGATGATGGTATCGGCCTGGTTTTTTGGTTTCCCTGGTCCGATGTTGTTGTTGGGCTCGGCATGTCCGGTCATGAAAATGAACACCACCGGGTTTTCACGCTGACCGGCTCCGGTGCCTATTTTGGATCCGCCTTCTCCGTATTCATCAATAAGCGTCTGCATGCCGGGAAGATAGTTTTCCGTGACCCGATGATCTGTAATGCTGCACCAGGACCACATAACCACATTGATCTCGGCATTTGCCGGATCGTCGAGGTAATTCCTTGTGGCTTCAATGAAGGCGGTTTCGTTGGGATTACCCAGATCAGCCGCATCTATGGCTTCAGGGCCATAATCATCCAGCGCGTAATCCCGGAAATCAAGCTTTCCGGTCTGCGGATTGTTATTCGTTATGGCAAACCTGGTTTCATCACCGCTTTTATAGGCCGGCAATCCAAACAAACCGTAAGAAACATGCGTCCCGTGCGAGGTATGCTGATAGGCCACATGGAGCTCGTTCCGTGCCTTCTCTATATATTCTGAAGGAATGGAACGCAACACTTCTTCCGTGGCAACCTGGTAGCTGGCAATGGTCCCTTCCGGAACCAGGTATTCACCTTCATCCTCCTTCTCGCAGCCTGCGACCGTGGCAGCCACGACCATCAGTATCCAGCATGTGTGCTTAAGTTTTATCATAACGCAAAGAAATTGACTGGTTTATAAAACCAAATTGCAGTTGTTTCTTACATTAAACAGTCGAAAAGATGCATTATTGTTCCAGACCTCCTATTTATTTTTAAATTGCATATTCATCCTCAGGTATTTTTATTAACTTTTGTTTTTCAGGTTTGTTATTCTTACACCGGCGAAGCTGAAGATATGCCTTTGAGAGCAGGTTTACTGGGGCGATTCTGCGCTTATATGCCGGCTTCCTGATTATAAAATAAAACATTATGGAAACATTATCGATGTTGTTACAGATGCCGGGCCGTGGCATGGGTCTTGCGCGGGGAGGACATTTCGGTGCTATGGGATTGCTGGAAGGGTTGTTCATCCTGTTATTCCTTGCCCTTGTCATCTGGCTTATTGCGGCCCTGCTTTACAGGAACAGACACCCGTTCCATTACCGTGATGAAAGGCACCTATTCGGCAGGGAGCGTCCTTCGGGAGACAAAGCAATGGATATACTCAGAGAGCGATACGCCAGAGGCGAAATCTCCAAGGAGGAATTTGAGGAAAAGAAACAGATGCTGTCCTGAATCTTTTCCAGGCATCACATTGTGGCAGGATCCTGATCGCTGATGTTGCCAGAGTCACCGGGCCAGCCGGTTCATTTTTTTTCAACCGCTGCCGGAAGGCTTATAGAAAAGATGCTGCCGGCACCCGGTGTGCTTTCAATCCACAAGGTGCCGCCGTTAAGTGCTATAAACTCCTTGCAGAGCTGCAGGCCAAGTCCCGATCCCTTTTCATTATCCGTGCCATAGGTGGTATAGTGGAGGTTTCTTTTCAACAGGTTTTCAATAACATCGTGGTTCATGCCCACTCCACTGTCCCTCACCTGTACAATGACGCGGTCACTGCCCTTTACCCTTGCCGGAGAGGCAGTCAGCATGATGCTTCCCTTACGTGGTGTAAACTTTATCGCATTAGACAACAGGTTGCGCAAAACACCGGATATCAGCTCCCTGTCAACCAGAGCCATAATATATTCGGGACCGTCATAGCTGACACTGATTTGCTTGTATTCAGACTGAAATGCAAAAAGTTTGACAGTCATCAGGATCAGCTTGGCCATGTTTTCGGGCTGGGGCCTGCATACAATGCCTCCGGACTGACTTTTAGCCCAGTTGAGAAGGTTTTCGAGAAGGCTGAATGCATTGTCAGCCAGAATGTACAAATCCTTCAGGAGACCATGGGTTCCGGAATCCAGATTCTGATTGACCATCAGGTAAGCGTCAATATAGGTCCTAATATTGCCGACAGGACTTCTTAAATCGTGCCCTATAACCGAGAATACCTTTTTTTCAAAGGCACTGCGCTGTTGGATCTGCTTGCGCTGATGCTGTATGAGCAGGTGTGTTTTGACCCTCATAAGCAGTTCCTTGCTGTTGAAGGGCTTTGTGATATAATCCACGGCACCGGCTTCAAAACCAGTGATGATGCTCTGTGAATCTGCCCTGGCCGTAAGGAATATGACAGAAATATCGGCGGTTACCGGATTGGCTTTTATCTTTCGGCAAATCTCAATACCGTCCATTTCAGGCATCATGATGTCAAGCAGGACGAGGTCGAAATGCCTTGAAGCAAGCCATTCAAATGCTTCCTTGCCGCTCGTGGCAAATTCAAGCTCATAATGTTCCTGCTTCAGCATGCTCCCGATCACCTGGATATTTCTCGGAACATCATCAACGATCAATATACTCTGTTCTTCCGGATTCATCCGCGTTTTTTCAATCTTCTGACCAGCGACGGAAATTCTTCAAGTTTTAGTCTCATCTCTTCAATGTCAAAATTCTCAATCGTAAGGAACAGCTGTTCACCGTATTCGGCTATGAACCTGACATTCGCCTGCCTCCCGATTTTAATGATCTCCAGCGCGAAGGCCCTGATTTCTTTAAGGGGCTTTTTATTCTCAAAGTGTTTCCACCTCCTGTACATTTTCTTTTCCAGTTTGTTCAGCAGTTCCTGGAACTCATCAGGACTGACAGGGCAAGGTTCAGCAGGCTCGATGCGCGAATCTGCTGTGGCAGATGAGGCATCGACGTTGCCGCTGATATTCATGCTGTTTATTGTCCGTTCAGTGGTGCAGGCCACGCCGTTAAAACATACCGTAAAACAACTTCCCCTGTTCACTTCGCTTTCAACCGTGATTGTTCCGTTCATGGCTTCAACCAGGCGCTTGGTGATGGCCAGGCCAAGTCCTGTTCCCTCATACCTCCTGGAATTGAGCTGGGACTCCTGCCGGAATGACTGAAAAATGGCAGAGAACGATTCAGCGGGAATGCCAATTCCGGTATCGCATATCCTGATATTCAGGTTTATGGCCGGATCAGTGTCTGAAGGGCAATCACGGTTGCCGGCAACCAATAGTTTTACCTGACCTGCATGTGTGAATTTAATAGCATTACCGACAAGGTTGATAAGTATCTGCCTAAGCCGCGTTTCGTCAAAAATGATTTCGGCAGGGAAATCAGCGTTAATCTCATGGGTGAATGATATTCCCTTTTGAGCTGCCCGTGAGTCGAAAATAACATGGACCTCGGCGAGCAAATTCCTCATATCCAGCGGGGCCATTGAAATGTTGTATTTTCCGGCCTCTATTCGTGACAGGTCAAGCAGATCGTTGATCAGTGTCATAAGACTTTTTCCACTTGATTTTATACTGTCAAGATATTTCTTCTGTACCGCATCCATGGTCATTCCTTCAAGCAGGTCGGCAAATCCAAGCACGGCATTCAGGGGTGTCCTTATTTCATGGCTGATATTGGCAAGGAATTCGCTTTTTGCCAGGTTGGCCTCTTCAGCAATGATCCTGGCTTTTTTCATCTCCTCCAGTACAGTTACCCGTTCGGAAGTATCAAAAATAAAGCCGTCAAGCCATCTTGGCTGTTGCTGATCATCGAAAACAGCCCTTCCGTTGTCTGATACCCATCTGACAGTGCCATCGCTTGCTATAATTCTGTATTCAAGCATGTATTGACCGGAAACAGCAATGTCTCTGGCCAGGGTTTCAAGCATTTTTTTCCTGTCTTCCGGATGTATGACGCTCAGGTAAGTTCTTTTGCTGTTGAACAGGAAATCCGAGGCGTCATAACCGCTTAATGTGGCTATGGCATCGGTCAGGTAGTGCATCGTATGGCTTGTATCGGGTGCAGCCCTGTACAGCACTCCCGGTATGTTTGCAGCCATTGACCTGTACTGCTCTTCGTTATCCCTGAGAGACTGTTCGGCCTGTCGCTGCCTGGTTATATTCTCCTTGATCGCAACAAAACGCACGATCTCCCCTTCCCTGTTCTTCAACGGGGTAATTATTGCCGTTTCCCAGAAAAGTTCCCCGTTTTTCTTACGGTTCTGAAAGTCGCCGGTCCATTGTTCACCCTTTAACAGGCACTGCCACAGATGCTGGTAAAAAGTGGGGGATTGCATTCCTGATTTGAGAATATTCGGTTTTCTGCCAATCACTTCCTCGGATGTATAACCGGTAAGCCTTGTGAAGGCAGGGTTAACGTATTCGATCCTGCCGGAGGTATCCGTAATCATGACCACATTGGCACACAAATCGACTGTGGAAGAAAACCTGTTGAGCTCATCCTGAATCGTTCTCTGATCCGTGACATCAGTGCATACGCCGATTATTTCAACTACCCTGCCTTCCTGATCTGCCAGCAGATGGTAATCTGCCTTTATAAACCTTGCGGTTTCTTCAATCTTAAAAGCAAAGTCTGCAGTGGCATGACCTTCTGATACAAGCTGACTCCAGAAGTGAATGCCTGCCACGCCCATTGGTTTCAGGCATTCGCTTAGAGCAAGTCCCCTTGCGTCAGGTGGTGACCCGCCTAACAAGGTTGTGAAAGCCAGATTACAGACATGCAGGCTAAAGTCATTCCCGGGATCCAGGCCAAGCCCAACCTTATCTTTTAGCATGACCGTATTCAATTCTATCCGTGGCAGGAACAATGCAATTCCCTGGCTGGCCGGAACGGAAGCTGTTTCTTTCTTTGTCGTGCCGGCTTCTTCGCTCCGGATTTCCCGGGCCGGACTTCCGGTCTGGTTTGCCATAATGCCTGATGGTTCAGAAGAACTGATTTTTTTCAGGTGACACATAGCCCGCAGGTCAGGTTTATTTCCAGATAACGATAAAAAGGCCTGCCGGGTTGCACGGAAATGCACGTAAAATCCGGTTACCCTGGTGAACCGGCTCCAATCTTTTTAATCAGGCAACAAATGCACGGATGGCAGGGAAGCTATTCGATAACGACCGTATAACCTTCTGTTCTCAAATTCTCAGCCACGCTCTGTGCATATTCGAGATCAAAGTAAACCTTAGGCTTGTGCTTTGCAAATACGGGATATCTGCCCACTGCATCCTCTGAGTTCAGATAATTGTATCCCACCAGGTATAACTCGGTGTTTTCCAGCTTAACCTTGAAAACAGGCCTGTGCTTGCAAAGTTCAAGAACCTCCAGAAGCTCGAATTTGGTTATTTCGGGTTCCTGCTTGAGTTTGACAGTCTTGATTATCTCATCGCTGAAGGGCTCTTTGGTAAAATGCAGATCGAAATTTTTCACGTAACACGATAAAACAATGGCTTCGTCCTTAATCACCGCAGGTTTATTGTCATCCCCAACGAGCCTGACATTTATGCCAAATCTTGAAAAAAGCCCCTTCAGCCTTTTATTCCGCCGGGAAACCATTTCTTCCAACGACTCATTTTTTCTCATAAGCAGCTTATCAGATTCAAAAGCACTTCAAAAATAATGATTTTTTATTTCCTTCGACATGAACATAACATATCATTAGTGTCCACTAAAAATTAAATAAAGTTCTTTGAAATTCTTTGTACATCGAGGTTGTAGA
>JAXDCR010000147.1:0-3562 GCA_034677845.1 Bacteroidales bacterium
CACAACTAATTTAGGAAGAATCCTTTTTATTATATATCTGTATATCAAATAGTTATTAACATTAATGAAATTAAATTGTTGATAACTAGGCTATTAAATTAAATCTCTTATGTCGAACTCACGTTAATTTAAGTTCTAACTTGGCTTCCTGATAAAATTGCCTTTTCTTTACAGGCAAGTTTACATACAATGAATACCGGTACCCTGACTCTCAGAGATTCAAAAGCTTTAAGGTGGATGGTCTTGCTGCTGATCAGCCTTGTCATGATGGCCAACTATTTTTTTTACGACGTTCTTTCGCCTCTCCAGGGACTGCTGAGACAACACCTCGGTTTCACAAACACTGAATACGGCTTTCTGGTTTCAACCTATTCGATTTCAAATGTATTTCTGCTGATGGCAGTGATAGGGGGCATAATCCTCGACAGGATAGGGATCAGGGTGACGGGATTGCTGTTTGTGTCTTTTATGATGCTGGGATCGCTGCTGACCGCATACGGATCTTCCGACCTTTTCAACTCCGGGGGACCTGCATACGGTTTCTTCAACTCCTTCCTGCGTTCATACTCACCCGCTCTCAAGATGATGTCACTGGGTTTCTTCCTGTTCGGTCTGGGGGCGGAAACAAGCATTGTTGTCATCTCAAAGATCATAGTCAAATGGTTCAGGGGAAAGGAGCTGGCACTGGCCCTGGGACTGAACCTGTCCTTCGGAAGGATCGGCACGGCACTTGCCTTTGTTTTTTCTCGGCCGCTGACAAGCCTGGATCCATGGAACTGGCCTATATGGATCGGATCCATGGCCCTTGTCCTGAGTTTCCTTGCCTTTCTGTTATATACATTTACGGACAGGAAATTAGACCGGCAGCTTTCGCATGACGAGCTAACACCTCCTGAAGAAGAGTTTCACCTGGCAGACATCGGCCGGATAGTACGCATTCCTTCTTTCATATATATAACCTTGCTGTGCGTGACATTCTATTCAGCGGTGTTCCCGTTCCTTAAATACGCCACCGATATGCTGGAGAACAAATTCGGTTTCTCCGGCGAGCTGAGCGGACTGATCACCTCCATACTGCCTCTGGGAACCATACTTTTCACACCTCTTTTCGGTTTGTTTACCGACAATAAGGGGAAAAGCGCTTCCATTATGATACTCGGATCAATGCTTCTGATACTTGTACACCTTGCCTTTACCTTTACACGGATCTCACCCTATGTGCCGATGTTTTTGCTTGGAGTGGCCTTTTCACTGGTACCGGCAGCCATGTGGCCTTCCGTTGCCAAATTTATTCCCACCAGCCGGATAGGCACTGCCTATGGAATCATGTTCTCCGTGCAGAACCTGGGCCTGTGGGCTTTCCCGCTGATCATCGGGAAAGTCCTGGATGCTTTCAATCCGGGCATCACCCCTGACATGGTGGCCAGGGGAGAAGCTGCATATAACTATACCGTACCCATACTTATGCTTGCCGTACTTGGCTTGCTTGGCGCATGCTTTGCCCTGCTGCTCAAAAGGGAAGACCGCAGGTCAGGATACGGACTTGAGCTGCCCAACAGGCAAACAATGTGACCCTTATTTTTTTCTGGTAAGGACCTGGCTGCGGTCAGGCCCGACGGATACCAGCGTCACGGGCACTCCGGTCTCTCTTTCAATAAACTTTATGTATCCTTCCAGTTCCGGCGGTATGTGATCGGCAGACCTTACCCCGCAAAGGTCACCTTTCCATCCGGGCATTTCCATGTAATCCCCGCCTGTCACCTCATACAGGTCATAGGGAAGCTGATGAATCACCTGGCTGCCTTTGCGGTATCCTGTGCAAACCTTTACCGTGTCAAAACCCGTCATCACGTCAGGTTTGGTCATGAAAAGCTGCGTGACGCCGTTGATCATGACTGCATAGTTAAGCGCGACAAGATCAAGCCACCCGCAGCGACGGGGACGGCCGGTGGTGGCACCGTATTCATGCCCGCGTTCCCTCAGCAGCGTGCCCGTTTCGTTTTCAAGTTCAGTAGGGAAGGGCCCGCTGCCAACACGTGTGCAGTAAGCTTTTAACACACCAAATACCTCACCGATCCTGGCAGGGGCAACACCAACACCCGTACATACTGCTGCGCTGACCGTACTGGAAGAAGTCACATAAGGGTATGAGCCAAAATCGATGTCCAGCATGGTACCCTGGGCACCTTCTGCGAGGACGCTTCTGCCTTCGTTCAGGAAACGGTTCACCTCGTATTCGCTGTCCACCACCCTGAAATTGGCGATGGCGGCCGTTCCATGAAACCACTGTTCCTCCAGCTCGTCAAGGTTAAATGAGTAATCGTACAACCTCAGCAGCTCAATGTGTTTTTTCTTCAGCACCGCATACCTGTCTCTGAAATCAGGCAGCAAGATGTCTCCTACCCGCAGGCCGTTCCTGCCGGTTTTATCCATGTAAGTGGGACCGATACCCTTGAGGGTCGATCCGATTTTGGTGGCTCCCTTGGCAGCTTCTGAGGCAGCATCCAGTATGCGGTGAGATGGAAGAATGAGATGCGCCTTCCTGGAAATCAGTAACCTGTTTTGAAGCTTAACCCCCAGCCTGGTGATGCTATCGACTTCCCTTTCAAAGATTACGGGGTCGATAACAACACCATTTCCGATCACATTGATCTGCCTGTCGTGAAACACCCCTGAGGGTATTGTGTGCAGGATGTGCTTTATATTGTTGAATTCAAGGGAATGCCCTGCATTGGGCCCTCCCTGAAAACGGATTATAACATCGTACCCGGGCGTAAGGACATCCACGATTTTACCTTTGCCTTCGTCTCCCCACTGAAGGCCCAAAAGAACGTCTGCTTTCATCATCTGATTTTTATTTATTCAAGGTTAACTTTTTCTCCCCGTGGCGGATGACCATTTTCATTTTTTTCGTCCGTAAATATACAGGGAATGGTTAAGTGGTATAAAATCATGCGCGTCGCAAGCGGTTCTGATTATTTCCTGCAACCTGGGATCACAGAATTCGATAACCTTTCCGGTGTCTGTATCAATCAGGTGATCATGCTGTTTGCACTGGAATGCTTTTTCATACTGAGCCATATTCCTGCCAAACTGATGTTTGACAACCAGATTGCAGTCGAGAAGAAGTTCAATCGTGTTATACAAGGTGGCACGGCTGACCCTGTACTTCTTTGCTTTCATTTGCATATACAGGGTTTCGACATCAAAATGCCCTTCGTTTGAATATATCTCATCAAGAATGGCATAACGCTCGGGCGTTTTACGATGGCCATTCCGCTCCAGGTATTCCACAAAGATTTTTTTTACAGCGGCATGTATTCCGTTTGCATGCATGGTATTTGTGTTTGCGAATGCGGGATAAAATTAACAATTCTTTTTTTTCCTGGCAGGTATATTGAACATCTTATCAGACAGCTGTTTCGACACGGCTTACCGTATTCACACCCTTGAGCCTGCCAAGGCTGACCAGCAGGTTGTTAAGGTCCTTGGTATTATGCACGTACAGGTCCATCGTGCCTTCCCAGATGCCATCGTGGCTGCTCAGGTTTATGGAACGGAT
>JAXDCR010000148.1:0-4922 GCA_034677845.1 Bacteroidales bacterium
ACGAGTTCAACGAAGAGTTTTACAAACTTCATACGGATAAGCTGCGGGGTTCGTACCTGTTGCTGGAGGAAGCATCGGTGACGGGTACGGCAAACCTGATTATGGCAGCCGTGCTGGCAGAAGGAGAGACAATCCTGTACCATGCCGCCTGTGAACCCTATATCCAGCAGCTTTGCCATATGCTCAACCGGATGGGCGCCTGCATCGCGGGAATTGGTTCCAATCTGCTGACAATAAAGGGGGTGACTTCACTGACCGGTTGCGTGCATACCCTGCTGCCGGACATGATCGAAATCGGGTCTTTCGTGGGACTGGCAGCCATGACACGCTCTGAGATCACAATCAGAAATGTCTCCTATCCAAACCTGGGCATCATTCCGGATGTGTTCAGGAGGCTGGGAATCCGCCTGGAGCTCAAAGGGGATGACATTTACATACCTGAACAAAGGCATTACCAGGTGTCGACCTTCATTGACGGTTCGATACTGACAATCGACGATGCGCCCTGGCCGGGGTTCACGCCCGATTTGCTCAGCGTCGTCCTTGTCGTTGCCACCCAGGCAAGGGGAAGTGTGCTGATCCACCAGAAAATGTTCGAAAGCCGCCTTTTTTTTGTGGACAAACTTATCGACATGGGAGCCCAGATCATTTTGTGCGATCCCCACCGTGCGACGGTGATCGGGCTGGATCACAAGATAAGGCTGCGGCCAACGGTAATGAGCTCCCCCGATATACGGGCCGGTGTTGCCCTCCTGATTGCCGCCCTGTCGGCTCATGGCACCAGCCTCATACACAACATCGAGCAGATTGACAGGGGCTACCAGCGCATCGATGAACGGCTCAACGCATTGGGGGCCGGCATCACCAGGATAGGCTGAATGGCGAATGTTAACCGAAAAAAAATTATTGCTTCATATTTATTAAAAAAATTAATTTTGCGCTTTCTTTTCAGGCCGGCTGGCCGGCAGGACTGGTGCCTGCTCAGGCCAACAGCATGATAAAAAGCGAGTTATTTAGAATGGGCACGCCTCTCCGGCATAAATCTGTTGACGTGAATTTCAGGAGGGTGAACAAATGAGTCTCCTGCTTGTCATTGCATTCCTTGTTTTCATGGCACTTATTGTCCTTGTACCCGGCAAGGTTAAAGGCACATTTGCCCTCACGGGTGTGCTGATGCTGGCGCTGATCGGTTCATGGCCTGCCGTCCGTGCCCTGTCAGGCACGGTTTATGATGCAACCTGGCAGGGAGGTTCCGTTTTCGGTGACATTGACATCCGCATCGATTCCCTGTCCGCCTGGTTCATCCTGCTCACCAACTTCACGATGGTGACCGGAATGCTTTTCGGCAGACAGTACCTGAAGACGTACAATGAAAGGCCTGCCGCGCTGAGCCTCCATTATGCAGGTTTTCTGCTGAACCACTTTGCGCTTACCGGGGTGTATATGGTGCACAACGGGCTGGCCTTCCTGTGCATCTGGGAACTCATGACCATCTCGGCCTTTCTGCTTGTCATTTTCGAGCACCACAGCATGCAGACCCTCAGGGCAGGCATCAGCTTCCTTGTGCAGTCGCACCTCAGCATCGTGTTCATCAGCCTTGGCTTCATCTGGGTGCATGCCCACAGCGGCTCCTTTGCCTTTGATTCCGTGAGCCGTTTCACACAAGGGCTGCCGGACGGTGTGAGCCTGTTGCTTTTCTTTGTTTTCTTTACAGGCTTTGCCTTCAAGGCAGGCTTCATCCCTTTTCATACCTGGCTGCCCTATGCACATCCGGCAGCGCCGGCCCATGTTTCAGCGGTGATGTCAGGGGTGATGATAAAAGCAGGCATTTACGGCATGTTCAGAATGCTCCTGCTGATCAGAACAAACTATCAGGTGCTCGGATACGCGGTGCTTGTCATATCCGTGCTTTCCGGCCTGTACGGTGTGATGCTGGCTCTGCTGCAGCATAACCTTAAGAAGCTGCTGGCATACCACAGCATAGAGAATATTGGCATAATCGGTATTGGAATGGGACTGGGTGCGGTGGGGACTGGTCTGCAGGTGCCTTTCCTTGCATTTGCCGGCTATTCCGGGGCACTGCTGCATACGCTCAACCATTCGCTTTTCAAATCACTCCTGTTTTACACTTCAGGTATTGTATACCGGGCAACCCATACGATGAACATTGAAAAGCTGGGGGGACTTGTCAGGAGGATGCCGAAGACATCCCTGCTGTTTCTGCTTGCCTCGCTTGCCATTTGCGGTCTTCCTCCTTTCAACGGTTTTATTTCCGAGTTTCTGATTTACTCGGGACTTTTCACGGCTGTCGGCATGAACTCACCCTCGCCTGTGCTGATCATCCTTGTGGGCACGGGACTGGTACTGATAGGGGGCCTGGCCATTCTGTGCTTTACCAAAGCCTTCGGCATCGTTTTCCTTGGCAGCAGCAGAGAGGCAGATCTTTCCGGGGTGCAGGAAGCGGGCAGTGCCACGCTGTTTCCGTTATGGCTGTCTGCCCTGTTTATTGTATCCATCGGCCTGTTTCCGCAGGTATTCATTAAAATGCTCATGAAGCCGGTGGCGATGCTGTCAGGAGATATTGCCGTTCCGGAGACGGGATCACTGCTGGCAACCATGCAGCAGATAAGCTTATGTGCAGGGGCACTTATACTGCTTGTGACGGCTACATACCTGGTAAGGCGGCTTATCGTAAGCAAAAGCCCTGTCCGGGAAAGCCTGACCTGGGGGTGCGGCTATGTTCCGGTTTCGCCAAGGCTACAGTATACGGCAAGCTCCTATGTGCGTTCCTATTCCAGGCTGGCACAGCCTGTCGCCGACATCAGCAGCGGTATCAGGGAGATTCACGGCATCCTGCCTCCTCCCATGGGCACGGAAACGCATGTCAGGGACCGACTGGAAAGCCGTCTGATCGATCCCCTCATCAGGAACCTGAGGGGCTTTTTCTCAAGGTTCAGGTTCCTGCAGAACGGCAGCGTTCAATACTATGTGCTGTACGGCGCGGTTTTCATTGCCGTGAGCATAGCCATTCCACTGATCGTTGACGGTATCCGGTACCTGGCCGGCCTGTTGCAGCAAATTCACTGACACGCCATGGCACTGCCACTGATACTGATAACAAGCCTGATTTTCACTGGCATCATCAACAGAACCAGAAGCATCCTTTCCGGCAGAAAAGGGCCGGGCCTGCTGCAAAATATGAAGGACATCCTGAGGTGCCTGCGCAAAACCCCGGTTTACAGCAGTACCACCAGCTGGGTTTTCAGGATGGCCCCGGTCGTCGGTTTCGCCACGGTGCTGATGGCAGCCTTGTTCGTTCCGTTTGGCAACGAAAGAGGTATCGTGTCCTTTGGGGGCGACTTTGTTCTTTTTGCCTACCTGCTGGCCCTGGGCAGGTTCTTCATGATAATCGGCGCACTGGATACGGGCAGCAGCTTCGAAGGCATGGGAGCAAGCCGCGAAGCACTTTATTCAATGCTGATAGAACCTGCATTTTTCATCCTGATGGGTTCCCTTGCCCTGCTCACCGGGAGCACATCCTTTGCCGGCATTTTCAGTTCACTGCATGCGGGTTCATATATTTCTTACGGTATAGGCATACTGGCCTCTTTCCTGCTGATATGCATCACCCTGGTGGAGAACAGCCGCATACCGGTGGATGATCCCCGCACTCACCTTGAACTCACCATGATTCATGAAGTGATGATACTGGATTACAGTGGCTTTGACCTGGGCCTCATTCAACAGGCCACCAATCTGAAATTTGCCATTTACGGGGGTATCATGGCCAACTTCTTTCTCACCCCGGGCCACGAACTTTATTTCTCCATACCGATCTATGCCGGGGTGCAGGTTGGGTTTGCCTGCATAACAGGAGTGCTGGAATCTTTCTATGCCAGGTTCAGGATGAGGCATAACCCGCAGTTCATCCTGATGATAACCTCCGTTTCCCTGATGATTTTCATTGGCGTGCTTCTGATAAGGGGCAAGATGTTGTAAAACTGAACCATAAGCCTGTGGTCAATATATTGCTCATAACATTCACAATAAGCCTGATGTACATAGGAATGGCAAACCGGTTGCTTACCTATATCCGGGTGATCGCTGTTCAGGGATTCCTGTTGTTCGGTGTTGCCATCCTTGAACTGACAGGTATCGGAACCCTGAACCTGATATTTGTGCTGCTTGAGACGGTTGTTATCAAAGCGCTTGCCATACCCTGGTTTCTCTCGACGATCCTGGACCGCAACCGGATCACCCGGGAAGCGGAACCTTCCGTATCAAATTTCTTTTCTGTGGCGGCGATAACTCTTGTCATACTGTGTTCCTACCTTCTGGCAGATGCCATGAATGAGTCTGAGATAAGGAAGATTTTCTTCATAGTGGCGCTTTCGGCCCTGTTCACGGGATTATATATAGTTATTACCCGGCGCAAGATAATCACCCACGTGATGGGTTACCTGATCATGGAAAACGGTATTTTCGTGCTTACCCTGGCCGTGGGCAGTGAAATGCCCATGGTTGTGAACATTGGCATCCTTCTAGATATTTTCGTCAGCGTTATCCTGCTTGGCATATTTGCCGACAAGATCGGAGACGTTTTCGAGGAGCAGGATGTCGATCAGCTGACAAACCTGAAAGACTGAAAAAAATGCTGGCCGTTTATCTTTCCGGATCGCTCGTCATTAGCCTGCTGTTTTACCTGCTCAGGAACCAGGCTGCCAGGCTTCTGCTGAGTTTTGCCTTTGGGGGGCTGCAGGTTGCCCTGACTGCCTTTGAACTGACGCGTCCGGATACAAGGCAGCTGGAATTCTTCACGTCCGACGCTCTGGCGGTCATTTTCCTGACGGTACTGACACTGGTGACGATCCCCGCATTCTATCACAGCTTCTTGTATTTCAAGTACCATCCGTACCCGCCCA
>JAXDCR010000149.1:0-3423 GCA_034677845.1 Bacteroidales bacterium
GTCTTCGTCAATGCCGATAACCATGCCATATCCCTCGCATCGCCTGCAGGCGCCAAGGGGGTTGTTGTAGCTGAACATGTGAACGGAAGGTTCTTCAAATGTCATGCCATCGGCTGTGAATGTATGGCTGAAACTGCGGGGCCGGGTGCTGCCGTCTGCCGTTTTAACCAGACAGTTTCCGTCACCGAGGGTAAAGGCCATCTGTGACGAATCGGCATAACGGCCGCGTGAATCTTCATCATTGGACACACTGAACCGGTCAACCACAACAAGCGCCTTATCCTCGATCTCGTTGCCGTATCTTACAATGGCCTCTTCAAGCCGCAGCAATTCCCCGCCAATCTCGAGCCGGGTGATGCCCTGGCGCGACATGTCTTCCAGCCTCTGGGCGACGCTGAACCCGCCGTTCTTTCTGAAGGGGCAAAGCAGTAAGAGCCTTGTTCCTTCCGGGAACGACAATATATAGTTCACCACATCAGTGACACTTTCTTTTTTCACGACCTGTCCCGACACAGGTGAATAGGTCTTTCCGATGCGTGCATAGAGCAGTTTGAGGTAGTCGTATATTTCCGTGGAGGTAGCCACGGTCGAACGGGGATTTCTTGAGTTTACCTTTTGTTCAATGGCGATGGCGGGCGGAATGCCGGAGATTTGATCTACCTCGGGCTTGTTCATCCTTCCGAGGAACTGCCTGGCGTATGATGACAGGCTTTCGACATATCTCCTCTGTCCTTCCGCATACAGCGTGTCAAAGGCCAGAGATGACTTGCCCGAGCCTGAAAGTCCCGTTATGACAATTAATTTATTCTTTGGTATCTGAAGGTTGATGTTCTTCAGGTTATGCACACGGGCACCTGAAACAATTATTGAATTTTTATCGTATATGTTGTCGGTTGCCATAAAATTCCTTCTGAAAATAATTTGTTATTTGAAAAATTTACTATTTTCGACACAAAATTATTTTTATTTAAAACAAAAGGGGGACTGCCTATCGCAACAAATCTACTCTGCTTTTAAAAATAAAAAAGGAGGTAGTTTTGAACACGATGTATTCAACTGACGTCGAACTTGTGAACAAGTTCGTCAGTGGTGATATGAGCAGTCTTGAAAAACTTATCAACCGTTATCGGAAACAGGTTTACACCTATATCCTGCTCCTCGTAAAGAATACCCACCTGGCGGAAGATATTTTCCAGGATACGTTCATTAAGGTAATCCGTTCCCTTGATGAAGGTAAATATCAGGATAACGGTAAGTTCCTGGCCTGGGTGCTTCGCATTGCCCATAATCTGGTCATTGACCATTACCGGAAGGAAAAACAGCTGAATGCAGTCTCAAGAGAGGATTTCGGGCTGGATATCCTGAATTCGGGCAAATATGCGGTCAGAACTGCCGAGGAAAGCCTCATTTCTCACCAGATAAGGAAAGACATAAGAGAGCTGATCGATTACCTTCCGCAGGAGCAGAAAGAGGTGCTCATACTTAGGCAATACTGTGAACTGAGCTTCAAGGAGATCGCTGAACATACCAATGTCAGCATCAATACAGCCCTCGGCCGCATGCGATACGCCCTGATCAACCTCCGGAGGCTGGTGAAGGAAAAGAACCTGAGCCTTACCCTTTCCTGAATCATACGAACTTCATTTTTGCCCCAGGCGCAGCATTTGCCGGCAAATACGGCCATTTCAATGATATTAACATCTTAAAATGTTATAGATCTGTAACATATGAATATTTGTTAATAAAGTTTTTTTTTCTTATGTTTGAAACAATTTTCAACTAATTTGGGCGTTTTCTTCATTGTGTTCATCATTAAATTGCTTGAGTATGGATAAACACGCTACGAAGAATGGTTCTGCTACACTTTCCGATGAAAATGAGAATGAGCTGATTAAGTTAGCTGGATTGCTGAACACCGATGAATGGGAGGCCGTCAGGCATTACCTGAAAAGCCTGCAGAGCGATGTGGACAACAAAGTCATCCAGCGTATCGTTGATTTTTCGAAAAACTACAATGAAAAGAGCCATTCAAAGGAGAAAGTGACGTACTGAACCAAAGAAGAACTGGTCAAAAACCGTTGGATTTATCTGACGGTTTTTTTTTGCTATTTTTGGATATGGGTGTAAAGAAAGGGAAATCGAAGTATGACTATTGCCGACCGGCTGGCAGGGATTAAGGCAAAGGTACCGCCTCACGTCAAAATAATTGCAGTGACCAAGACCCAATCACTCCCTGCCATTCTGGAAGCCTATCAGGCCGGTCATCGCCTATTCGCGGAAAACCGGGTCCAGGAGATGATTGAAAAACAACCTCTTCTTCCTGCAGACATCGAATGGCATTTCATCGGACATCTTCAGACCAATAAAGTGAAATTCATCGCTCCGTTTATCCGCCTGATACATTCCGTCGACAGAAGAGAACTGCTTAGGGTCATTGACAGGGAGGCTGAAAAACATCAGCGTGTGATCCCCTGCCTTTTGCAGATCAGGATAGCACGTGAGGCAACCAAGTTCGGAATGTCAGCGGAAGATGCCCTTGCCCTCTGTCATGAATACTGCGATGGGCATTTCAGGAATGTACAGGTAAGGGGTCTGATGGGAATGGCCACTTTCACGGAAGACAGCGAACAGGTGCGGCAGGAGTTTGCCTTCCTGGCTTCTTTTTTCAACAGGCTCAGAAATGATGTCTTTCACGGTGCGGAGACGTTCTGCGAATTGTCCATGGGCATGTCGGGTGATTACGAGCTGGCCATCCGTGAGGGAGCCACCATGGTGCGGCTCGGAAGCGTCATTTTCGGAGAGCGAAAATAAAGCTAATGCCCGTCAAATGATCAGCCTTCACGGATATATCTCAAATGTTAACCACCGGTTGAACAAACTTTGGCTGTCCCTGCTATCCGTTGTACTGCTGTGGCTGGTTTCATCCGGGCCGGCACATACACAGGATATCAAATGGGCACGGCAGATAATAGGCAGGCTCAGTTCACCGGAATTCAGGGGAAGGGGCTATGCAAGGGAGGGAGACCGCAAGACAGCATCTTTCCTATGCAGGGAGCTCCGGAAATACGGTGTCCTTCCCCTGGCGGAAGACTATCTCCTGCCTTTCAACCTTGATGCGAACACCTTTCCGGGCAGGATGGAACTCAGGGCCGACGGTGTCAGGCTTAAACCGGGAATAGACTATATGGTCGACCCATCCTCACCGGCCCTGCGGGGATCCTTTGCAGTTATAAACACCATGCCGGATGAGACAGGCAGCATACAGGCACTTCCTCAGGCAGGGAACGGTGACAGTAAAATCCTGCTGATTGACAACGGTTCAGACCATGTCAGCAGCGCCAATGTCAGAAAACGGCTGTCTGAAATAGCGGACTCCCTGTCCCGTTGCAACGACAGCAGCATTGCTTCCGTCGTGGAAATAAT
>JAXDCR010000150.1:0-3654 GCA_034677845.1 Bacteroidales bacterium
GAGATGGCAGGCATCCACCCGGCCAGATTAATCGCCTGAATAATGACCCCTGAAATGACAACAACCGGAGCGGCAATGAAGATGAACTCTTTCAAAGCATCCCATGTCTGGTATGCTATTGTCTTTATATGGGGAGTTTTATAATCAGGCATGGGCATGATCAGCTCAACCGGCTCTCCCATCATCAACTTTGACGCTATTTTGCCTGTCACAATGATCAGAATCATGGCGAAAAGATATAATCCCAATGCCCATAACAGACCTACGTATTTTCCGACCAGGCCGAAAATAATCACAGACACCGCCGAGCATGGCACAAGTGTGACCAGGACGGCAGTAATGAACCGTTCCCGTCTGGATTCCATGATCCGGCAAGAAAGGCAGCCGGGGACATTGCAGCCGAATCCTATGATAAAAGATATGCAGGCTTTTCCGTGTATGCCCATGATGTGCATCACGCGATCCATCAGAAAAGAGATTCGGGCCATATAACCCCAGTCCTCTAATACATACAAAATGATATAAAAAGGCAGTATATAGGGCAAGGCAATCTGTACCAGGGCAAGAACACTCTCGACAGCCGACCATCCGAGCTCCGCGTGAAAAGTAATTCCTGCATGGGCGATCCACCAGTTGTGCCAGTCTTTGAATACTGAATCAAGCCAGCCGGAAAGCCAGTTACCCAAAGTGAAAACAGCAAGGAACATACCACCAAGGATGAAGGCCATCAACAGGTAACCCGTGATTTTATGGGTGGTAAGGACATCCAGCCTGTCGCTTGAGGATATTTTCTTTCGCGTTGTCAACGTGACAATTTCCCTGGCCATGCCGGCGGCCAGGTGGCTTCTTTCGTCTGCCATCACAATGGACGAATCATGCCCGTGAATTGCCTCCAGGTTATCTGTAAGCTGTCTGGCTTTGTCCGGAACCTCCGGCTTCTTTTCACGCACCAGCCCGATCACCTCACTGTCCTTTTCAATGAGTTTAATGGCAATCCATCTTAAGGGATAGGTAAGGGCAATGTTGTCCAATAATGCCGTTATCTGTGAAATACAGGTCTCAATTTCCTTTCCGTATACCGGAAAAGTGTATTCCCTTTTTTGCCCTCTCGATTCTATAACTTTATCAACAATGTCAGTCAACCCTGAACCGCGTGTGGCAATTGTCGGTATCACGGGTGCATGGACAATACTTTGCAATTTCTTATGATCAATTGTGATCCCTTTCTTTTTGGCAAGGTCGGTCATGTTGACAGCCAGAACAACCGAACACTCCAGCTCCAGCAACTGAAGCGTAAAGATCAGATTTCTTTCAAGGTTGGTGGCATCAATTATGTTTATGACTGAGTCGGGTTGCTGCCGGATGATGAATTCACGTGAAATAACTTCCTCGACCGACCAGGTTGTCAATGAATAAATACCTGGCAGGTCAACCACGGCAATGGTATAACCCTTATAAAAGAGTGTCCCTTCCCGTTTTTCAATTGTCTTACCCGGCCAGTTGCCGATGTGCTGATGGAGTCGCGTTAAATAATTGAACACGGTTGACTTTCCGGCGTTGCCCTGACCTGCCAGAACAATATTTATTATGTTCTTATCTGTCATTTTGCCTCGACCAGAATTTTTGAAGCCAGACCCCGGCCCAGGACCAGTTTTGAACCACATACCTCGATTTGCACAGGTCCTGAGAACAGGCTCTTCCTTGACACCTTTATTTCAGTGCCGGTTGTAATTCCGAGGTCAGCCAGCCTTTTTAACAATTTGCGTCCGCTTAGCACCGAAACGATGATTCCCGTTTGTCCTTCTTTAACTTCCGTTAAAATGACTGTTTTTTCATTATGATTCATTTTTTGTAACGATATATGAACATTTATTCAATTATACCAATAAAAAAACTACTTGTCTTCCACATGCCTTAAACCTTCTGCAAAAAGATTATTAATATGCATATCATCCAGTGAATAATAAGCCACTTTGCCCACCTTGTTGTATTTTACCAGTCTCAGGTTTCGCAATGTCCGGAGCTGATGGGAAATAGCGGAATTTGTTGTTCCGATGATGGCGGCAATGTCGCGCACGCACAGTTCATTTTCCTCGCACAGGGCAAATATTATTTTGGTTCTTGTGGGATCGCTCATCGCCCTGAATGTCTCTGCCAGGTAATGAAAAAATCTTTCGGACTTCATTTTCTTTTTAACCGACCTGACCTTCTCTTTTTCAATAAAGGGCAGCTCAGCGGTTTTTGGATAATACATTTTCATTATTTACAAATATGAGCAATTGTTCAATCAGTCCGTAAAATTAATATTTTAATATTAAAAAGGAGTTAATGAAGATTTTGCAGATACCTCCTGCACGGAGCGGATAAACACCCGGTATCAATGCTGCACCATAATCCATATATATGAAACAAACATGTTGATAATCGTCTTACATTAAACCGATTTAATCCATATCTTTGCGCTTATTTTAAAGACATGACAGCAGAATCCCGGGAAAGGTTATTCCTGGTTACGAATGATGACGGCATTGAGGCCAAGGGGCTGAAGGAGCTTGTTGAAGTGGTAAGGCCTTTTGGCAGGATTGTGGTGGTGGCGCCTGCAGAGCCCCAGTCGGGCATGTCGCATGCCATCACCGTCAAGGTGCCGTTGCGGATCAAAAAGCTGGAAGAGAACAGCCGGCAGGTTGTATACAAGTGTTTCGGCACGCCGGTGGATTGCGTAAAACTGGCTTTCAACCAGTTGCTCCCGGAGAAACCTGACCTGCTGATATCGGGCATCAACCACGGGTCAAATGCGTCGACAAGCGTTTTTTACTCAGGCACCCTGGGAGCCGCCCTGGAAGGATCCATCAATGAGGTGCCCTCCATTGGTTTTTCCCTGCTCAACCTGGATCATGAGGCTGATTTTACGACGGCAAAAGCGGTTATCCAAAGGATACTGAAAGCTGTGCTGGAGCATGGCATCCCGCGTTCGGTCTGCCTCAATGTGAATATCCCCGACATGGATGCCTCTGAGATCCGGGGTATCAGGTTCTGCAGGCAGAACCGCGGTTACTGGAGAGAGGAATTCGACAAGCGCACGGACCCACGGGGTAAAAGCTATTACTGGCTGACCGGAACCTACCACAACAGTGAACCCGATGCAGAGGATACGGATGAATGGGCGCTGAGGAATGGCTTCGTTTCAGTGGTGCCCCTCCAGACCGACCTCACCGCATACGATACGCTGCCGGCATTCAGCTCCTGGAAATTCGACGGCTGGCAGGAAAAATCCTGAAACGGCATGAATCTCAAACAGAGAATTCAACGGGCAGACACCCTGACCACCGGCATCGTTGCCGGTTTGCTTGCCCCCTTGCTGGTTTACTTTATTCTTTATTTTGCAAAGGTGCGGGGTATCCGCTTCACCCTTTTTTCAAACCGCCTGATCATCGGAAACCTGATGCCGGTCATCATCAGTCATTGCATACTGCCAAACCTGCTGCTGTTCCTGGTATGGATGGGACTCGACTGCCTGAAGGCGGCAAAAGGGGTGCTGGGCGCCACGGTTGCTCTGACTGTACTGTTATTCCTTGTCAAACTGATCTTTTCGATACTATGAGGTATTATTTCATAGCCGGTGAGGCCTCGGGTGACATGCATGCTGCCAACCTG
>JAXDCR010000151.1:0-7893 GCA_034677845.1 Bacteroidales bacterium
CAGGTTCGGGAAAGGTCATCGATTCCAGGCAGATGGGGTGCCTGATATCACACAGGGTATCGCCCGTAGCCACCTCCTTGAGTCCCACCACACCGCAGATGTCGCCGGCCTCGATGCTCTCACGGGGATTCTGCTTGTTGGCATGCATCTGGTATAACCGGTTGATCCGTTCCTTTTTGCCGGTACGGGGATTCAGCACACTCATGCCGCCATCGATCGCGCCCGAGTAAACGCGCAGATAGGTCAGCCTGCCCACGTATGGATCCGTTGCGATCTTGAAAGCCAGGGCCACCATGGGAGCATCGTTATCCGGCGCTCTCTCTTCCTCCTTGTCGGTATATGGATTCAGGCCCCTGACAGCCCCTATGTCGAGGGGACTGGGCAGCAGCGCGCATATTGTGTCAAGCAATCTCTGTATTCCCTTGTTTTTATAAGCGGCACCGCAAAGGACAGGAACGATGCGGTGTCCGATAACAGCTTTCCGCACGTGGTCCATGAACTCCTCAACGGTTATCGATTTACGGTCCTCGAGGAAACGCTCCAGCAGGTCATCATCCAGTTCACAGACGGCCTCGATGAGCTTTTCACGCCATTCTTCCACGAGGTCGACCATGTCTGAAGGTATCTCGGTATAATCATACACTGTTTTGCCGCTTTCATCTTCTCTCCAGACAATGGCCCTTCTTTCGATCAGGTCCACCAGTCCCCTGAAATCATCCTCCGAACCTATGGGAATCTGCATGGGAACGGGATTGGAACCCAGCTTTTCCTTTATCTGCCTGACGACACTGAAAAAATCGGCGCCTGAACGATCCATCTTGTTCACAAAGGCAATTCTCGGAACGTTATACTTGTCGGCCTGCCTCCAGACAGTCTCAGACTGAGGCTGCACCCCGCTTACCGCGCAAAAAACCGCGATTGCCCCGTCAAGCACCCTGAGCGAACGTTCCACCTCAACGGTGAAGTCAACGTGTCCCGGTGTATCAATAATGTTAATCTTGTATTTCTGGTCGTGAAAATCCCAGAAGGTGGTTGTTGCCGCGGAAGTGATCGTGATGCCCCTTTCCTGCTCCTGAACCATCCAGTCCATTGTTGCTGTGCCTTCATGCACTTCGCCCATCCGGTGAACCAGACCCGTATAGAACAGGATGCGCTCGGTGATCGTGGTCTTACCGGCGTCTATATGGGCCATTATCCCAATATTCCTGGTATAATTTAAATTCGGGTTCATTCTCACTACTTATCAGCTAGTGCAACTATAGGCAATACATCCGCGATGTCAAACAGCTTAAAATCTGAAATGCGCAAATGCTTTGTTTGCTTCAGCCATTTTATGTGTATCTTCCTTTTTCTTGAATGCAGCTCCCTCTTCCTTATAGGCTGCCAGTATTTCCGAGGCAAGTTTATCACTCATGGAATGCCCTGCCCGCTTCTTTGAGTAAAGAATCAGGTTTTTCATGCTGATCGTGATTTTCCTGTCCGGTCTGATCTCAGTGGGCACCTGAAATGTGGCACCCCCGACCCTACGGCTTTTTACCTCCACCTGAGGAGTGATGTTATCCAGGGCCTTTTTCCAGATTTCAAGCGGTGTACCGTCAATATCCTTTGCCCTTTTTTCAACAAGGTCAAGCGCCTCATAAAACACATCGTAGGCAACGCTTTTTTTACCCCTCAACATCATATTGTTCACAAAGCGGGTTACCATCGGATCATTGTATTTCGGATCCGGCATCAGTTTTTTCTTTCTTGGTTTTGACTTTCTCATTGCCGATGCTGTTCAGAAAAAATTATTTTTTAGGTTTTTTTGTGCCATACTTGGAACGGCGCTGGCTCCGGCCATCCACGCCTGATGTGTCCAGCGCTCCCCTGATGATGTGATAGCGCACTCCGGGAAGGTCCTTTACCCTTCCGCCCCTGATCATCACAATTGAATGTTCCTGCAGGTTATGTCCCTTACCGGGTATATAGGCTGTCACCTCCATACCGTGCTGAAGCCTTACCCTTGCCACTTTCCGCATGGCAGAATTGGGCTTCTTCGGGGTGGTTGTATATACGCGCGTACATACTCCCCGCTTCTGGGGACAAGCATTCAGGGCAGGGGCCTTGCTCTTGTCCGTCAGTGTCGTTCTTCCCTTTCTGACAAGCTGCTGTATCGTTGGCATCTGTTAATTATTAATGTATTGATAAAAATTGGCTTGCAAAGGTAGACGATTTTTTATCAAAAACAAAAACACCAAAAAAAAAATTAATGAATACGTTATTTCATGACCGGCACAGGGAGTCATACGGTCGCGGGTTTCAAAGAATCCCTGCCGCATCGGCATCACAGTGCAATATTATTAGATGACAGGAGCTGATTCATGCGCAATTATGTTTACATTTGCCCCGTTCTGCCGGTAATAGGTATATGAGCCTGACCGGCCAAAACTGTAATTAATTGTTGCCTGTGAACCATTTGATCGTCGCGGCAGGGATGTTCCTCATCCTTGGCATGCAAAATTCACCCGCTCAGGATCTGAGAAAGCTGACCGACAAAGAGATTGATCCGGCCAGGGTCGAAATGTCCAGGAATTTTGCAGAAAATTACCTCAATGCTTCCAAAAAAGGAACCTATTACCAGTTTGCAGATGAGGCCGTTGATGCCGTCAAAAGCCAGCTGGGAGTTGAAAACCAGAAGATTGTTTACAGCCAGCTTAAAGCAGCTTTCGGCGACTTCCTCTCACTTTCATATGCCGAAACCTGGGCGCAGGGGTCCGGAACAAACAGCCTGAACATAGTGAGATTCAGATCTGTGTTTGAAAAAGCACAGCAAACGCTTGAAGTAAGGGTTGTTCTGGATGCCTACGGAAAGATAGCGGGATTCTTCATCACCCCCTGGAAAGACAATCTGAACTGAAAAAGCTTATCAAAAGGGAATGACCGATCGGGCCCCTCATTTTATTTCCTGATTGTAAAGGGTGAGAGCCCTGGCAGCCTTCGTCTCATCTCCGCGGACAGAGATGCCTTGGCTCCGCAGGATTTCCTTCATTGTCACCCTGTCCACGCCTGGCAGTTTTTTCAGGCTTTTGTTTGTAAGTGACGCCCCTTGCAAAAATCCCCCGGCTTCAATGAAATACAAGGTGTTATCTGTAGTGGCATTCCTGTCCAGCACCCTGACAACGTTACGGTATGCAAACAGGCTTACGGGTCCTTCCACCAGCACCTGAAGGTAAGCATCCAGGCTGTCCGTGGCAGGAAGTTTTATCCTTTTCTTTACAAAAAATAAGGAAAGGCTGCCGTCTTCACCCTGCAGCCGGAAACCTTCAATTATCCTCTTGTTCAGAACCCCGATCCTGAAATCCCCCGAGCGAAGCCATAGCACTTCATCCATGTACCTTTCATACCTGAGGTCCATGTTTCTGACAGTTTCGCCGTTGCGCAGGATCACTTCTCCCCTTGTCCAGTCACTCAGGTATTGCTCACCCCTGTATCTGGGGATGGGATTACTGTACTCTCTCGAGACCAGTGTGTTTTGCAGGTAAGTATTGTAAGCTTCTTCATCACCGTCGCATTTGCAGTCGTACTGCTGTGAAAAAAGCCGCACCTGGCATAATGCCATCAGAATCATCATGAAAATCTGGTTCTTCATGCCGCTGTTTATTTAACTTCGAAGGTCCTGACCAGGCTTATTGGAAGTCCGCTTTTTGTGATACCCTGTATGTCAATTTCGAACCGACCGTTCACCTGAGATGTCATAAATTCAATTCTTGCTGGCCTGTCAGATGATACCCGGACAGCCGGATTCCAGTAAAGTGTCTGCCTGAAATCCGGATTTTCATGGTCCCTGGGTGCCGTCAACTGCTTTTCTGTCACCTGGCCCGAACTTTCGTGAAGGATTACTTCATTCATAAATGTATGGGTGAAGCTCCTCAAATAGGTTTCAGGTATTTTATTATCATAGGTATATATGGAAACCAGTCCGTTAAAGGTGATGTTCCCGATCAGCAGGTTTGCGGTGAACACCTCAATTTTTCTGATTTCCCTGGAACCCAGTGTGGCAATGTAGGCCAGGTCTCTGAAAGGTACGCCGTTGAGCAGTACGAGCTTGTCCTCAAGCCAGAATCCTGCCGCACGGTTGTAAACTCCTATGGTATAATCCTGGTTCCTGACTGTGAAGCGCACCCCCGGAAGAATGTTCTCCGTAATTTCCCTGAAATTAGCCAGGTCTGAAAATTCCGCAGGATAAACCACCATGTCGGGCTTTTCAAAAGAATTGGCCGGCATTTCCGAACCCGCCGGAGGTTTCGTGACCACCCCGGTTTCATAAATGGTCTCAATGAGCCTTATGTTCCGGGCATGGCGCAGAAAATCCTGCTCCTCCCTTCCCGGCAGATAAGCCTCATTCTTCAGATTCCCGGAAGGTGAGGCTTTGTCATCCACCTCCCAGATGTATGATGACGGAGATTCATCCCTTACCAGTTGAAGGATTATGTCCTTGTTGTCATAATCGCTTGTCAGCACCGCATAAAACCTGCCCAGGCTGTCTGTCCGGGCGAAGATAAGCCGGGGCGCAATGCTGTCTGTGACGCTGATGAGGATACCGGCTTGCTGAACGGGTCTGCCGTCATTTCTTCCAAGCACCCTTCCCTTCAAAATGTATCCTTTGTCCTCCAGAGCCTCTGAACAATCCACGGCACGGCTCAGGATGGCATCGTTCCATATATAATCCCCGGGGTCGGTGCAAAGCAGCAGATCCTGCCTGTACTGCAGGTCATTGTTTTCAGAAGGACCGGAATCCGGCCAGCCTGAGATTTCAGAGGCCAGCAGGAAAGCTGTGGCAATATCCCCGTTGTTTAAGATGTGTTCGAAAGGTGTCGATTCCGTAACTGTAACGGCAAGCAATGCCGTATCATTCAGGGGAAGGCCCCCGATGTTTATGTCAACCCTGACGCTTTCATTGCTCAGGTAGCTGTCCTTGTCCATCGCAAGTGAAAGCAACTTCTTTCGTCCCGGAAAATAGGCAAGCCGCTGACACAGCACTGCCTGTCTGGTGCTGGTCAGAACAATCCGTATGACCCCTTCCGTGAGCTTTTCATCAGGAATCGTCAGGTCATGCGGCTCGCTCCTTCCTGTGTAAAATGCAGTGTCCCAGACTTCGGCTCCCCTTATATACGCTTTCAGGTTGACCATCTGCAGGGACTCATTGCTCCTGCCGGCACTGGTGACCCTGACTTTCAGCCCCTCTTCCCCGACTTCCACGAGATGCATCACATGACCGTACTGTTCAGCCATTGGCAACCAGGCGGTTAATCTCTGGCTGTCGGCATAAATAATTTCTGTTTTATACAGTTTTCTGATTCCCGGCGTGATTTCAAATGAGCCCGTGCCTGCAGGTGGTGCCTGTATTTCCATGACGACCGCGGTATCATCCATTACCTTAAGAGATCGCGGCTCTGTTAGTCCGCCTGTATTCAAAGGCAACCTGAAACCCACCCTCGAGGTGATTCCCTCCACCAGCTGTCCCCCTTCAGGATAAAACAGCACCTGCGACTCTCCGGTTTCAGGAAGGGTAGAATATGGAAGGGAGAGGGGACTTGCATCTGAGATTTTTGTGATAACGATGCTACGTGAGAACAGAAATTCCGGTTTGCCGTTCCTCAGCCAGTTTGTATAAGCTTTGAGGGAGTACAGACCTTCCCTGATATCGGAAGGAATCACATAGCTTCCGGAACCGTTTCCGCCGGAAAGGTTGATGCGCCACCGGATGGGTGTTCCGTTGCCCGCTCCTGTCAGCTCCATGTAAAGGATCCTGCTTTTACTGACTTGTCTGAGGGTGGATGCATCGACCACAAAAGCCTTGTAATGTATGGTTCCCCCTGCCACATATACATCTCTGTCAAGCTGCACATAGACTTTCTCGCTGTTTGTCATGGGGTTTTCCTGTGCCTCAGCTGTACCGGACCTAACAATAGCTGTCAGCAGGCCAAGGCCAAAGCCCGCCAGCAGTACCTTGCCGGTGCACGGCGTATTTCTGCCATATGTTCTTTCCCCTGACCTCATGCCATCATCAGAATTTTACCCAGAAAGGCGGGGGAGTCTGCCTGTTCGATCCTCTTCCGACACTTTCCGGAAAACTGCCCAGATCTTTGCTCAGATAGCGTTCCTCATTGTACCAGCCAAATGCTTTATAAACCCTGGTGGAAGAAGAGGCCTCGAAAACACCCACCACCTTGCTGTCCGGATCAGTCAGGCATGTCATGTTGCCCCGTACCTGCGAAGGAACGGGCGCGAACATCTGGTTGTTTGATCCAAGCTGCTGGGCAATTGACTGGTAATACTGGTATACGTTCCTTGATACCGGATAAACCTTCAGGCTCACAATCCAGGCGTAAGTATATGGTGCTGTCTGGGCATCCGAACTCAGGGATGAATTGTAAACGAACTCCGTGAAACCAAGCTTGTGTTCCGGAACCACCTGTACCATATCGGATTTATAGGAAAATCTCACGTCGTAAATACTGTTCAGGGCGCCTGACTCCCATTCGTACACTTCGATCGGGAACATTGAATTCGGGGCCAGGGTGTAGGTTATTTCAGTGACAACATTGGCGCTGTAACGGAAATAGCAAAGTGAATCGGTGTTCCTGTGAATGGAAACAAAGATATCAAGGCCTTTCACATCGACCGGTATCAGGTCGCCATACACCCCTGTCAGGTAATCCGTTCGATGAACAACCTCAGCATACAGGCTGTCAATCTCCGGACCGCGACTGATGAGCTCAGAGGAAGATTCATATTCCCTGCCGTCAGGGGTTACCACATGCAGCACGTAAGACCTGCCTGCCAATCCAATGAAGCTGCTGTCAACCGCCACATATTTGCCCCTTTCCGTTTCAACCATAGCGGTGCTGTTTCCCAGATCGTCCCTTACCTCAACGGTGGCATCATGGATATACTCTATCTTATCGTCCAGGTAGCTGGAAGCCCAGGTGAGCGTCACAGCAGGTGTTTCACCTTCGTAAACGGAGCCAAGGATGACCGGAATCTTTTCAACTGATTCAATATCATCAGCATCAAAAATATCTTTACAGGAAAGAAAACCGGCAACAGTGAAGAAGAGCCATATATAAGTCAGTGCCCTGTTCATATCCTTGTCAGAATATAAAGTTGTATGTGATTGTCGGAACGGGTCGGCCGATCAGATAAAGCTTATACAGGCTGAACCTCCTGAAGTCGTTTGTCGGGGCAGGTTCTTCCTTTTTATAATATATGGTGTAGGGATTGTCCCTTCCGTACACATTCAGCAGGGATATACTCCAGCTTCCTTTCCATTTCTTTCTGATCCGAAGGCTTTCATCATAGCTTATGGTGAAGTCGAGGCGATGGTAATCGGGTATCCTGTACTTGTTCTTGTCGGAAAAGAAAACAACGGTTTCAGAACCCGTAAAATACTTGTATTCGGGCAGCGTGATGGGCCTTCCCGTTGCATAGGAGAAATTCGCGGACAGGCTGAGCCGCTTGTTCACGTGGTAATTGGCAACCACGGTAAAATCATGCGGTCTGTCGTACGAAGATGGAAAATACCTGTTGTTGTTGATGATATCATCCACGAATTTTCCGGAGGTGCGTCGAAGTGACTTTGAATAGGTGTAGCTTACCCAGCCGTCAACTTTACCCGTGTTCTTCTTTAACAGGAACTCGACACCGTAATTTCTGCCTGTTGCATTCAGCAAAATGGTCTCAATGTGCTGCGCCATGTCAATTTCCGCCCCGACCTTGTATTCGATCACATTTGTCAGGTGCTTGTAATACAACTCAACAGAGGATTCTATCGTGTTGTTGGAGAAATTCCTGTAGAAACCGACAGCAACCTGGTTTGCTATCAGCGGTTTTATATAGGGATCGGCCAGCTTC
>JAXDCR010000152.1:0-7560 GCA_034677845.1 Bacteroidales bacterium
AGCGGCAGAGCCGGCAAAGGGGTGACGGCAAAAGATATTATCCTCTATATAATCTCAAAGGTTACCGCCGGCGGTGGCACCGGTTACTTCATCGAATATGCCGGATCAGCCATCACTGATCTGAGCATGGAAGGACGCATGACACTCTGCAATATGAGCATCGAAATGGGCGCCCGTGGTGGAATGATCGCTCCTGATGAGACGACTTTCGCCTACCTGAAGGGAAGGGAATATGCTCCACGGAATGATGAATGGGATAAAAAACTGGAATACTGGAAGACGCTCAGGTCAGATCCGGATGCTGTTTTTGATAAAGAACTGCATTACGATGCGGCGGATATTGAGCCAATGATCACATACGGTACAAATCCAGGCATGGGTGTCAGCATTACGGGAAGCATTCCTTTGCAGGCGGATGTTCCTGAGCAGGACCGTCCTTCATTTAGCAAGGCCCTTCATTATATGGGCTTTGACTATGGAGACAAGATGATCGGCAAGCCCGTGGATTATGTTTTCGTGGGCAGCTGCACCAACGGCAGGATTGAGGACCTCAGAAGCTTTGCCTCATTTGTCAAATGCCGGAAGAAGGCATCATCCGTGACGGCGTGGATAGTGCCGGGCTCCCGGCAGGTGGAAAAACAGGCAAGGGAGGAAGGGATTGACATCATTTTGAGGGAAGCCGGTTTCGAACTGCGGCAACCAGGGTGTTCAGCCTGCCTTGCCATGAACGAAGACAAGGTCCCCGAGGGCAAATATGCCATCTCCACGTCCAACCGGAATTTTGAAGGGCGTCAGGGACCCGGTGCGCGCACCCTCCTTGCCAGTCCCCTCACCGCCGCAGCCGCAGCCATTACCGGCAAGATAACCGATCCCCGTAACTTATTATAATACTGTATCCCATGTCAAGCGAAAAATTTACTGTCCTGCGTTCGACCTGTGTTCCGCTTCCGATTGAAAATATCGATACCGATCAGATCATACCGGCAAGGTTTCTGAAGGCCACGACGCGTGAAGGTTTTGGTGAGAACTTGTTCAGGGACTGGCGTTATGACAGGAACAACAATCCCAGGCAGGATTTTGTTCTGAACGACAAAAAATACGCTGGAAGCATCCTGGTTGCCGGAAAGAATTTCGGCTGCGGCTCAAGCCGTGAACATGCAGCGTGGGCTATTCGTGACTACGGGTTCAGGGCGGTAATTTCAAGTTTTTTTGCCGACATATTCAGGAATAATGCACTGAATAACGGATTGTTACCGGTGCAGGTTTCGCCGGTGTTTCTTGAGGACATCTTCAGGGCAGTGGAAACCGATCCCGGAACTCTCGTTGAGATCGACCTGATGAGGCAGGTGGTTTTTCTTGTTGATTACAGTAAGAAAGAGGATTTCCAGATCAACGCCTATAAAAAAACCTGTCTTCTGAATGGCTTTGACGATATTGACTATCTTCTTAACCTGACAGACAGGATCGAAGCCTTCGAAAAGCAAAGGTCAGACTGAAGCTGTTTATTTGATGAAAAAATGATACCCAAAGGAATTGCATGGCTTGCAACGCATTTTTGCAGGCTCAGCGGTCAAACATAAAGATACAAACCATGAAAATAAAGATTCTCGATACCACACTGCGTGATGGCGAACAAACTTCAGGTGTGTCATTTACTGATGAGGAAAAGCTGAGCATTGCCAGGATCATGCTGGAAGACCTCAAGGTTGACCGGTTGGAGGTTGCCTCTGCCAGGGTTTCAGAAGGCGAGTTTGAGGCTGTCAGAAAGATTTCATCATGGGCTGCCAGGCACAACTTTCTGGACCGGGTGGAAGTGCTGGGATTCGTTGACGGCGAAATTTCAGTTGACTGGATCTTCCGTTCAGGCTGCCGCTGTATCAATCTGCTGACAAAGGGCTCGCTGCGGCATGTAACTGAACAGCTTAAAAGGACACCACAGGAGCATGCCGAAGATATCAGGAAGGTGGTTCGA
Source organism: Bacteroidales bacterium (assembly GCA_034677845.1). GTDB lineage: Bacteria > Bacteroidota > Bacteroidia > Bacteroidales > UBA10428 > UBA5072. The sequence continues at coordinate 1,973 of JAXDCR010000152.1, forward strand.
CTGGCAACCGAAAAGGGTATGCGCGTAAACCTTTACCTGGAGGACTGGTCCAATGGCATGCGCCATTCGCGCGATTACGTTTTCTTTATGGTTGACTCACTCATGGACCTGCCAATCGGACGTTTTATGCTCCCGGACACACTGGGTATCATCAATCCCGCCGAAGCCTATGATTTCTGCAAAATAATGGTCGATAAATACAAGGACCTTGCTTTTGATTTTCATCCGCATAACGATTATGATCTGGCAGCCGGCAATGTATTTTCCGCCATCAGGGCAGGCATTGACTGCATACACACAACTGTGAACGGTCTCGGTGAAAGGGCTGGAAATGTGCCCCTTTCAAGCGTGGTGGCCATTGTTAAGGACCATTTCAAGTATCCGATGTCTGTCAGGGAAAGCAAAATCATCCGTGTGAGCAGGCTGGTGGAAACTTACTCAGGCATCCGCATTCCCCCGAACAAACCGGTAATTGGCGACAATGTGTTCACGCAGACCAGCGGCATCCATGCAGACGGTGACCAGAAAAACCATCTTTATTTCAATGACCTGTTGCCGGAACGCTTTGGACGTAAGCGCCTATATGCCCTGGGCAAGACATCCGGAAAAGCAAACATCCGCCAGAACCTTGAAGAAATGGGCATTGAACTTGACTACGCCTCCATGAGAAAAGTCACCGAGCGTATTATTGAGCTGGGTGATAAAAAAGAAACCGTTACCCAGGCTGATCTTCCTTTCATCATATCGGATGTACTTGGAAGCAAATCCATCAACGAGCAGATATCCATCCTTAATTTCTCCCTGTCAACAGCCAATCAGCTGAAGCCGGTGGCATGTCTTAAAATAAAAATCAGGGACGCTGTTTATGAAGAAACCTCAAATGGTGACGGACAGTATGATGCCTTTATGAAAGCGCTTCGCAAAATATACGGAAAGATGCACAAGCCTTTGCCGGTGCTTCTCGATTATTCTGTCTCCATCCCGCCGGGAGGCAAGACAGATGCACTGGTTCAGACTGTCATAACCTGGCAGATGGGTAAGGAGTTCAAGACCAGGGGACTTGATTCTGACCAGACGGTGGCAGCCATAAAGGCAACACTCAAAATGCTGAATATGATCGAAAACAATACTCTGTAATTTATAATCCTAAACATCAAAAAATCAATATGACCGAACGAACCTACAACATTGCAGTGATTCCGGGCGACGGAACAGGGCCTGAAGTGGTCAGGGAAGGTATAAAGGTGCTTGATGCAGCTGCAGCCGCATACGGATTTAAGCTGAACTACCATACCTATGACTTCGGCGGTGAACGTTATTTACGCACAGGTGAAACATTGCCTGATTCCGCCATAAGTGAATTCAGGAAGTCTCACGCCATTTTCCTTGGCGCCATCGGGCATCCGGATGTGAAACCCGGTATTCTCGAAGTCGGCATTCTTCTTAAAAGCAGGTTCGCCCTGGATCAGTATATAAACCTGAGACCCGTCAAGCTGTATCCCGGGGTTGAAACACCGCTGAGAGACAAGGGACCGGAAGACATTGACTTTGTTGTGGTGCGTGAGAACACAGGTGGCATCTATACAGGCGTCGGAGGCGCCGTGCAGGTGGGAACGCGTGATGAAATAGCCACACAGGTTATGGTTTACTCCCGTTTTGTTGTTGAGCGCTGCATTCGTTACGCATATGAATACACCCGCAAAAGAAACAGGAAGAAAATGCTGACCCTTGTCCACAAATGCAACGTGCTTACCTATGCCGGTGATCTGTGGGTGCGGACACACAAAGAGGTCGGGGATGCCGATTATCCTGATATCAGGCAGGATTACAACCATGTTGATGCCTGCAATATGTGGTTTGTCAAGTCACCCGAGTATTATGATGTCATTGTGACGGAAAATCTGTTCGGCGACATCATAACCGATCTCGGGGCCATCATTCAGGGGGGTCTCGGTATTGCTGCCGGAGGGAACATCAATCCCCAGGGTGTATCCATGTTCGAGCCGATGGGAGGATCAGCCCCGAAATACACGGGAATGAACATTATCAATCCACTTGCCGCCATTTGTGCGGGAGGAATGATGCTTGACACCCTGGGGGAAAGTGAAGCGGCAAATGCAGTGGACATGGCCGTCACCAACCTGCTGGCGTCAGGAAGGGTGAAAAGCCTGGCCGCCGGAAGAATGGGAATGAGCACCTCCGATATCGGAGATGCTGTGGCAGAATCTCTTTAAAAAAATCGGAAAACCCTTCTGAGGTTGCCGGAAGGTTTCATTTTGGAAGCCTTCCGAATATCTTCATCAGGGTTTTGTGAAATTTATGGATACCGGCCACCGGTTCGGCGAACATATAAATGCATCTCTTATGTATAATATCGATATTATATTCCTCAGCCAGCCTCAGAGTGTCCTTCGTTTCTGACATCTGTTGCACCCAGATGCGTGTAATGCCTTTTTTTATGGCTTCTTTCAGCACCTGGTCAGTTTCCTTCCTTGGCGTGAGAATGAGAAGATGATCTATTCCCGCCGGCAAATCAGACAGACTCTTATAACACCTGTCACCGTCTATTGCTTCTGCATTGGGATTTATGGGAAAGACCCTGTATCCCCACTTTTTAAGATCCCTGTACACCATGTGGCCGAATTTGGAAGGATTTCTTGACACACCGGCTATGGCGAAAGTCTTGTCGTCAAGGAATTGTTCAATATCCTTTCTGGTAGTCATACTTTTTTATTTGCAAAATAGTTAATTATATCGATTTTTGACAATTATTCAATCAAAAGATGACTTTGTCTCCTATCAGGATGTCTGCGGGAATACTTGCGATCTTTTTGATCCTTTCCGGGTGCAGGGCATTGGATAAGGTTGAAATCACGGGTGTTGACCAGCTCAGGCTGCAGAATATCCGAGAGAACACGGTAAGCTTTGCTGCAAATGTCGGTATTTCAAATCGCTCTGCCATTGGCTTCAAAGTCAGGGAGATCAACGTAAAGGTAAGTGCAGATGGCAGCTATCTGGGAATTCTCACAGCTGCCGATACGCTGAAGGTACGCCCCCGTTCGGATTCAATTTACAGCATGACCTTCAATCTCGAACTGGCCAACCTGATGAACAGTATTTCTGCCATTTACAGAATTACCCGTCAGGACAGTGTACATGTTGCCATGCAGGGATATGTCAAATCACGATCACATTGTGTCACTAAAAAAATCGAATTTGCTGAAACCAGGTTTTTCAAGGTACCTGAATTTGCGACCTTCTGATATAAAGAAAACCGGATTCCCTGTTTGATATTTTTAACTAAATTTGCACGCCTCAAATATTTATTTTTGTGAACTGTTATCTGATCACACTTACGGTTGCTACTTTCTTTCTGCTCACCGGATCAGGCGCGGCGCAATCATCACCTGATATATTCTCAAGGATCGAATCTGACAATCCATCTCATGGAAACGTCAGCATTAGTCAGGACAGCAAAATAACTGAACTGGTGAACCTCCACCTTGCTCAGCAGAAAAAAACCGGCCTGAGGGGTTACCGGATACTCATTTACATGGGTTCAGGACAGGAAGCCAACAAGGATGCTGATGCCGAAAGGGCCAAATTCATAAGCAAATACGAGGATGTCAAGAGTTATAAAAAATGGGAATATCCCTTTTTCAAGGTTTATGTGGGTGATTTCCGTACCAAGAGCGAAGCCCTTAAATTCAGCAAACTGATTGAGAACGATTATCCAAATTCATTTATAAGGGAGGACTATATATCTTTCCCGCAATGAATATCAAAATCTGACCTACCTCTATGACGGATGGCATTAAGCACGAATGCGGAATTGCGCTGGTACGGTTGCTTAAGCCACTTGAATATTACCAGTTAAAATACGGAACATGGAAGTACGGCATTAACAAGCTGTACCTCCTAATGGAAAAACAGCACAACCGTGGTCAGGACGGGGCAGGCATTGCCTCCGTCAAATTTGACCTCAGACCAGGAATGCCTTATATCCACAGGGAACGGTCTGTCAGGCAGGAAGCCATTTCAGACGTTTTCAGGGCTCTGCATAAGTCACACCGCAAGATTGCCGGCAGCCAGGCTTCTCTGATCGAGGATGCAGGCTGGGCAAGGGAGAACCTTCCTTTTGCTTCCGAGCTGTTGCTGGGCCATCTGCGATACGGCACCTACGGCAAAAACGACATTGAAAGCGTCCATCCGGTAATGAGGGTCAACAACTGGAAAACAAGGAACCTGCTGCTTGCCGGCAATTTCAACCTCACCAACGTGGATGAACTGTTCCAGAAACTCATTGACCTGGGACAGCATCCCCGTGATTTTTCAGACACGGTCACGGTACTTGAAAATATGGGCCACTTCCTTGACAGGGAGATTCAACGCGACTTTGACAACTATAAGAGGCAGGGGTTCGAAAACATGGAGATTTCCGAATTGATCGCGAGGAACCTGAAAGTGGATAATGTGCTCCGCGAAGCCAGCAAGAAATGGGACGGCGGTTATGTGATAGCAGGTTTGCTTGGGCATGGCGATGCATTTGTCATGAGAGATCCATGGGGGATCAGGCCGGCCTGGTATTACTCCGATGAGGATTTCGTTGTGGTTACCTCCGAAAGACCAGCCATACAGACAGTCATGAATGCCGGGGAGAGCGACGTCCACGAACTGGCTGCCGGAGCAGCCATTATCATAAAGAAAGACGGAAGGGTTGACATCAGCAACATCAGGGGACCATACGAAAAGAAAAGCTGTTCATTCGAACGGATTTACTTCTCAAGGGGCAGCGATTCAGCCATTTACCAGGAAAGGAAACGACTGGGTGAACTGCTTACACCTCAGATCATCCAGGCTGTTGACAATGACCTTGTCAATACGGTATTCTCTTTTATTCCAAACACGGCCGAAATCGCTTTTTACGGAATGATGAAGGGGATTGAGCACTTCATGAAAGAGGAAAAGAAAGCCACGCTTGTCAGTTTGGGCAACGAGCTTACCGAAGATGAACTGGAAGCCCTTATTCACCTCAAGCCGAGGGTCGAAAAGATCGCTTTAAAGGATGTCAAGCTCAGAACCTTCATTACACAGGATTCATCAAGGGATGATCTGGTGGGCCATGTTTATGATATCACTTATGGGACCATCAATCCCGGCAAGGATAATCTTGTTGTCATAGATGATTCGATCGTCAGGGGAACCACCCTGAAGTACAGCATCATTAAGATACTCGACCGTCTGAAACCAAAGCGCATTGTCATTGTCTCATCATCTCCGCAAATCCGTTATCCTGACTGTTATGGTATCGACATGGCCAAACTGGGGGATTTTATTGCCTTCAGGGCTGCCATCACCCTGTTGAAGGAAAGCGGAAAAGAAAGCATTATCAATGAAGTGTATAATAAAGCAAAAGCCAGTGACGGACTGCCAAGGGAAGAAATCATCAACCATGTAAAGGATATTTACAGGCCTTTTTCCGCGGAAGCCATCTCGGATAAGATCGCCCACATACTTAAAACTCCCGATATTCAGGCTGAGGTTAAAATTGTGTATCAGAGCATCGAGAACCTGCATAAAGCGATACC
>JAXDCR010000153.1:0-6503 GCA_034677845.1 Bacteroidales bacterium
GCCCATGCTGACGCCCCCTCTTTCCTGCGTCGAAGGCATGATCATAACCATGTTGGTACCCATACTGTCCATCTCGCCAAGGATGCTCCTTTTGGAGCCTTCACCCAGGGCCAGCATGGCAATTACGGAAGCAACCCCTATGATGATGCCAAGCGCCGTCAGCAGCGCCCTTAACCGGTTACGCAGCAATGCCCTGACGGCGATCCTGAATAAATTTGAGTAGTTCATTTGCAGTGTTATTTGACTCCGACTTCCTCGATTATCTCGACAGGCAATGTTTTCAGCATCTCACTGGCCAGGATGCGGTCTGTCACCTGAAACTCCTTCTGGATCAGTCCGTCCCTGAAAACAACATTTCTGGTGGCGCTCCTGGCTATGTCAGCCTCATGGGTCACATACACAATTGTCTTTCCACGGGAATTCAGATGCTGGAACAGTTCCATAATTTCCATCGATGTTCTCGTGTCGAGGTTACCGGTCGGCTCATCGGCCAGGATCACCACCGGATCGTTGATCAATGCCCGGGCAATGGCAACCCGCTGCTGCTGGCCTCCGGACAGCTGGTTGGGCATGTGACCGACCCTGTCTTCCAGACCCACCGCCTCCAGCGCCGTCATAGCCCTGTCACGCCTTTCCCTATGCTTTACGGAAGGATTATAATACAGGGGCAGCTCGACATTCTCCAGGGCCGAGGTCCTCGGAAGCAGGTTAAAGGACTGGAAAACAAAACCGAGCTTCCGGTTTCTGAGCCTGGCCAGCTCATTTTTATTCAATGTCCTTACATTAACGCCATCCAGGAGATACTCACCGCTGGTGGGGACATCCAGACATCCAAGGATGTTCAGCATGGTTGATTTTCCTGATCCGCTGGCACCCATGATGGCCACGAATTCTCCTTCCCTGATGCTCAGGTTGATGCCCCTGAGGGCGTGGACGGTTACCTCACCCACATGGTAATCCTTCTTCAGGCATTGTATCTCGATTATTGTTTTTTCCATTGTTATTTGTATTTCACGTACCGTGTTTTTAAAAAGGAGGACCCTGACCCTCCGGCGGTTCCATATTGCCAAAGAATCCTCCCGAAGATTCCTGTTCATCCATACTTTCAGCGACGGACAGGATGACCTTATCCCCCTCATTTAATCCGGACACGATTTCAACCTCCGTTCCGTTGTCTATTCCGGTCATGACCCTGGCCAGGCGGATGCTGTCGTTGTTGTACGTCCACACAATCTTTGCATTTTCCCCGCCCATATTTGAAAAAGCCGTAAGCATGGCCTGTGCCGTTCCGCTCCGGGAAAAGCCTGTTCCCATTGAATCGGGCGAAAACCCCTGAGGTGGAAATCCCCCCTGCCCTCCTGAAAACGGCGGCATCCCTGCGGGAATCATACTTCTGACAGCCTCCATTATTATCCTGTCATCGGGAGTAAACCGCAATGCCCTGCCGGGAATAATCAGCACATCAGCCTTTTCCTCGACATAGATGGTGGCACTTGCCGTCATGCCTGGCATAAGCTTTTTGTCCGGATTCGGAGCGCTCAGGATGACGGAATAGGTGACGACATTGTTGGTGGTCACCGGTTGCAGCCGCACTTCTGACACACGACCCTCAAAAGTCATTTCAGGATAGGCATCCACCGTGAACCCGACACGCTGACCCTGCTTTACCTTCCCGATATCGGCTTCATCCACGCTGGTTTCCACCTTCATCTGCGTCAGGTCATTTACAATGGTGAACAATGTTGGGGTGCTGAAGCTGGCTGCGACGGTCTGTCCCTCTTCCACGGCGCGGTTAAGCACAACCCCTGAAATCGGTGAATATATCGTGCAATAGTTCAGCTGCACCAGGTTACGGTCATAGGCCGACTGCGCATTTTTCAACGATGCTTTGGCATTCTGATAGTTGTACAAGGCCTGGTCATAATCGGCCTGTGCGATGAGCTGCTTCTCGTACAATGCCTTCAGCCTGTTAAAGGTGGCTTCCTGGTAAGTCAGCTGGGCTTTTGCCTGTTCCAGCGTGGCATCGCTTTGTTCCAGCTGGGCGGTGAGCTGTTTCTTGTCAATTTCCGCCAGCAGCTGGCCCTGCCTCACCTCATCGTTGAAATCAACATACACTTTGTCAATAATGCCGGATACCTGCGTACCCACGTCGACAGAGGTTTCAGCCTGAATGGTTCCGGTGGCGGTGACCGTATTTGTTATGGTGCCTTTTTTCACCAGGGCAGTTTCATATACTGTTCCTGCCGTTTTCCTGCCGAACGCACCGGTCAGCATCAGAATGACAACAAGCACGATGACCGCCAATGCGATGATCCAGATTTTCTTTTTCATAATCCAACTCTTTATGTATGTTATTATTCTCAATTATAAAGTCAGCGGTATGCCAGCATAAAAGTCAAGAATCTTGTAACTGAAGATCAGGTTGTATTTGGACTGCAGCAGCTTGCTTTCGGCAACGATCAGGTTTGTCTTCGACACCAGGTAATCAACCGAGTTGATGATGCCCTGCCTGAACTTCTCGTTGGAAAGGCTTTCAGACTCCAGGTTGGCATGGTAGCTTTCCAGGCTCGCCTCATACTCCTGCTGTGCCGACACAACATCCTGGCAGGCCTGCTCAATGTTTTTCCTCAGCTGGTTTCTGGTGTCCGCTTCACTGAGTTCCGCATTCTGATAGCCAATTCTGGCTGATTCTATGCTGGTCTTCACCTGTCTTTTCTGATATATGGGAATGGACAATGACAGTCCCACCGACGGATTCAGGCCCTGATCCAGCTGATCAAAATAAGGTGAATCACTTCTGCTGCTGTATCCGGTGCTGATGCCCGCACTGGCAGACAGGTTGGGATACAGGCCTGCCTTTGCAATTTTTTCATCCAGTGCGGCAATTTCCTTGTTGACGGCGGCATATCTGATCTGGGGTTTGATGGCCAGGGCCCTGTCAAAGATGGAAGTGACATCCGGAGACCGGTACTGGTTGATCTGTTCACCAAGGTCAGGGTGCGCAATGCTGAAGTCGCCGTTCACCGGAAGTTCCATCAGCTGCATCAGGTTGACCTTTGCGATGGCAAGCTGGCTTTGTGCATTTGCCAGGTTGAGTTTTTCACTGGCAAGCTGGGATTTAACCTGGGCATAATCGGCTTTGGAGATGATCTGGAGTGCCAGCCTCTCTCCGGCCAGGTTCAGCTTTTCGGCCGTCGATTCAATCTGCCGGCTGCTGTTTTTGACCTGTTCCTCAGCATACAGTACCTGAAGGTAGGCATTCAGAATGCTGAGACTGATTGTTTCTTTCATGGTTTCAAGATTATAGCGGCCACCCTCCACGTTGAGTGCGGACTGCCTGATCTGGTTTGTAATCCGGGATGCATTGAACAGGGTCATCCCCGCACTGACAGAATAATTGTTGCTGGTGGTGGATGTCAGATCTCCGGACCCGGAAAAAAGTCCGTCTGTCCGGCCAAAACTGAAATTCTGGCTCACAGACCCGTTCAATGACGGATTCACCTGCGCCCTGGCCTGGGCCGCGGCATTCTCAAGAGACTGGTTCGCGAGGATGTTTTTTCTGACAGACAGGTTCTGCTCCAGGGCATATTCAATGCATCTTTCAAGATCCCATTCCTGGCTTTCCTGTGCCTGCAGACTGAACATCAGGCATATCAGTCCCCCTAAGATCACCAAACGAATTCTCATAACAATGTCTTTTGTTAAATTGGTGCAATGCTCAGTTCAATGCCCGAAATTAAGCAGGCAAGGGATCAGCCGGATCCCTTTCATTGCTGAAGCGTTAAAAAAGACATGTGAAGTGTATGCCAGATATACCTGAACTGAAAATGTGCCGGAACCGTTGCAGAAAAGTCAGGATTCGGGGTGTAACGGCAGGTTTGTTCCGCTGAATAATAAAAAGAAAGGGGGTTCAGTATGTGGTGAACCACTTTCTGAAAGCATGATTGCGGTCTCTGCTGATAATGATTCTTTCGGGAGTGACTACTTTCAGATTGATGGAAAGCCTGTAGTTGAACCAGATATCAACATCCCTGACAGCGCTGCGTGAAATGATGAACTGCCGGTTTGCCCTGAAAAATTGCCGCGGATTAAGCATATCCGACAGCTCATCCAGGGTGTTCTCAAGAACGAATTTGTTGTCTTCAAATGTCACCGCCCTGGTTATGCCGTTTTCAATATATATGTAAGCAATCTGCGCAACGGGAAGGGGAATAAGCTTGTCTCCTTTGGAGGGGACCAGAAAGCTGGTCCTCCAGTCTTCTTTCTGCCGGAAGGTTTCAATCAGTTTCTGCATTTCTTCATGCATTTGCCCCAGGGGGCGCAATTCCCTGTATTTGTGGATTGCCTTGCGGACAGCATGTATATCGAGAGGTTTAAGCAGGTAATCAATGCTGTTTACGCTGAATGCCTTAAGGGCATACTCATCGTAAGCGGTTGTAAAAATGATGGGACAGGCAACGGAAACCCGTTCGAAAATCTCAAAAGCAAGTCCGTCTGCCAGATGGATATCCATAAAGGCCAGGTCCGGCTGCGGATGATGCGCAAACCAGGTCACCGACTCCCTGATGCTCTCAAGTTTCGCTATAACCTGAATATCAGGCACTTCATTTAGGATAGACATCAGGTTCCTAATGGCCGCCAATTCATCTTCTATAATGACGACATCCATGGCTCAGGAAATGGTTAAGGGCAACTCAACATTAAAAAAATCTTTTCCCATGGTGATCGATACGTCCCGGCCGCACAGCATCCTGTAACGCTGTACCAGGTTTGACAGCCCTATGCCAAGCGATGATTCCTGTGTTTCTTTTCGTTGCAGGTTGTTCGACACGGTCAGTTTTCCGTTGTCATTAACCTTGACGGATATGGACAATGGTCTTGCAGTGCTGATCTCGTTATGCTTGACGGCGTTCTCAACAAGCAGCTGAATGGTCAGGGGAAGTATCATCCCTGATTGGTATTCATCCGGAATATCGATGCTAACCTTAAGATTATTGCCATAACGGATATTCAACAGGTACAGGTATGAATTGGCCAGCTTCAGTTCCTCTTTCAGGGTGATGAACTGGTTTACATTGCTTTGCAATGTATTGCGCAAAACAGTCGAAAGATGGAACACATAATCCTTTGCTGCCGCCTGGTTTTCGCCGATAATGGCCTGGAGGGCATTCAGGGAATTAAACAGGAAATGGGGACTTAATTCATTTTTAAGGGCTTCGTACTGGCTTTCCAGATTTTGTTTTTTAAGCACCTCTATTTCAAGTTCGTATGTTTGCTTGAGATAGTTAAGTTTGGCAAAATACGTGTAGGTGGTCACTATCAGGCTTGTGAAAAAAGACCTTGGGAAAGCGTAAATTTCAATCCTTGGCCGGTACTCCGGATTGGTGACAAAAACCAGGCACTGGGAAATAAGAAATGTCGTAAGAAGTGAAAGGAAAAAGGCAGCCAGGATGGTGGTCAGCTTTATGTTAGAGCGGGTTGTCAATGGTTGAAGCACATAATAACTGACAATAAAGGATGAGAGTACGGCAATGCCTGAAATTATCCAGAATGCCGCATAACCCAGCACACTGGGAATGCCTGAAATGTTCTGGTTGAAGAGAATAAAAGGGACCATCTCCAGTGATGTCATCACAATTGCGATGACAAGCGGAAAAAGAAAAAACCTTTTTGTGTTTACCTGGTTCATCCAATTAAAAGTTGCCGGTAAATAATATTGATCCCGACTTCTTTCATAAAACTAAACAAAATACCTGACATGACCATGAAGGCAGTCGGATACCATGGTCAGGCGATAACAATGGCTGACACCTGTCCTGTTTTGCAGAATGACCGGCATGCCTTACACAGGACATAGCCGGTCAAAAGTAAACATTCATCCCCGGAGATCGGGCAGGATATTGCTAAGACCGCAAAAAACACGATTAAAGCGACAAAATCGCAGGTTGAAGCATTCTAGGACCGGAATTACGGATACGGACACAGCAGTCAATTCCGAAAACGGCTGACAGGCGTGAAATTCATTGCATCTTTTCCGCCAGCTGCCTGCCGAAATCGACAGATGCCTGAATGCCTGCCTCATCGGGGTTCCAGTTGACCTTTAGTCCCTCTGCCATCAGCTCAAAGCCGGCTTCAACCAACATGTCATCCATAATCCTGATGCTTTCGCCCTGCCATCCGTAGCATCCGAAGGAAGCGGCTTTCTTGTTTCTGAAGCCAAGTCCCTTCATCACTTCCAGAATTCCCGCTATTGAAAAAAGGATTCCCTTGTTGATGGTGGGTGAACCGACCAGCACCGCCTTTGACCTGAAGACCTCGGTTATGATATCGTTTTTATCAGACATCGCAGCGTTGTATAGCTTAACGGTGACGGAATCATCCACCTCGCGGATGCCCCTGGCAATGTTTTCCGCCATTATCCTTGTGCCGTTCCACATCGTATCATAGATTATGGTTACCTGGTTTTCCTGGTAGTTTCCGGCCCATTCGGCATATTTCCGGAT
>JAXDCR010000154.1:0-7369 GCA_034677845.1 Bacteroidales bacterium
TCGAATGCAAGTCCAATTTAATCATTATATTTCATTCTGACAAATTTTTTTTGGAGAGTGGTGGGTTTATTTATAGTTTCAATAATCAGGGTGTGACAAATCTATTTATAATAAGGTACTTTAAGAAATCAAAAAAAAGGGTGCCTCAATCAGACTTTTGAGACACCCCGACACCCTTTCGGTGTTTCAGGATCATTACCGTAGAAAGGTCAGAGCGACCAGCCCTGTCTGTATTCGTAATGGAAATGGCTGTTGGCGGCTTCCAGGTTTGTCATTTTCATATTGGGACCGTCATACAGCAGGGTGACATTTGAGTTTTGAGTGAGCACGGCGATGTTTGTCAGCAGCATGATCTCAGTGACTTTGGCGGCATGTGAGAAATCGTTGCTTGACTTTTTGCCGTTGCGTATGGCGTCGATCCAGTCCTCGAAGATATCGCCGGTTCTTTCCAGCCATGGCTCCGGTCCCGTCACACCCGGGTCGTTGGGCACCAGCGAAGGATTCTGGCCGTTGCCGCCCATCAGGATACCCTTGTCGCCGTAATATACGGCGCCGCCCACCTGGCGCCCGTCTTCCAGGCCCTTTGGCCTCGGTGCCTTCAGTCCCCCGTCAAACCATTTGACTGTCACCGGGGGCATATACCCCGTTTCAGTCGAGTACCGTTCCGGAAACTCATAGGTGACCATTTCGGACAGAGGCAGGTATTCTGTGTTGTAAGGTGACGAGGTGGCCTGCACGCTTGTCGGGTATTTAAGATCCAGCGCCCAGACCGGGGCGTCGAATATGTGCGCTCCCATGTCGCCCATGGCGCCTGTGCCGTAATCCCAAAGTCCCCTCCAGTTGAAATGGGTTGTTTCCGGATGGTATCCCTTGTAGGGGGCGGGACCGATCCACACGTCGTAGTTCAGGTTTTTCGGCACCTTCACCGGTGCGGGCCTCTGCACGTCGCCCTGGGGCCACCAGCCGGCGGGACGGTCTGTCCAGATATGCACCTCCCTGACGTTACCGATCACGCCGGCTCTTATCCATTCAACCACCCGGCGGGTTCCTTCGCTGGCATGTCCCTGGTTCCCCATCTGGGTGACCACATTGTACTGTCTGGCCAGTTCGGCCAGCTTGCGGCATTCGAAAACAGTCTTGCACATGGGCTTCTCAACGTCCACGTGTTTTTTTTCCTTCATGTAGGCTGCGGCGATCGGGGCATGGTTGTGGTCAGTGGTTGCGATTACGACGGCGTCGATGGATTTTTCCTTTTCAAGCATGATCCGCCAGTCAGAATATATTTTGGCTCTGGGATATCTTTTAAAGACATAGCCGGCATAATCCGAATCCACATCGCACAACGCATAGATATTGGCCAGATTCCTTTTGGCGGCCTGTCCCCCCATACCGGGCATGCCGGTCATGCCTGCCGGCGCTCCCTGCTGGCCCGGCGCACCGGGAGCTCCTCCCGGAGCAGCGCCGGGAGCTGCACCCGGCGCACCGGGTGCGCCACCGGGAGCACCACCCGGAGCTGTCCCGCCAGACATTCGTGCCCTGCGCGCCTGTTGTTCGGCAATCTGTGCGGCTGTCATCGGCTGGCCGGAGTTTGTGCGCGCCGGTCTGCTTACTTCAACTTCCGGCGAACAGATGTTGCTGATGTCGCCGGCTCCCTGGGCACCGACCCCGATGCCGGCCACGTTGACCGTATCGCTGGGTTGCCTGTGGCCCCTTCCTGCCATTACATTCCTCGGTACAATGGTGAAGGCCCCGGCAGCCGCACCCACCGTCCCGATGAAATTCCTTCTTGAATAATGACGGACGTTTTTGTTTTTCATAATTTGATGTTTAGTTATAGTTAAAAGTGTGGAAACGATTTATCGTTGTTAACTGAAAAGGCATGGGGATTTGACTCACACCTCGCATAAAATTAAGCAAAAAAATATCACGCGGTACCGGAAGATAAATCATTATGAAGGACTTTGAGATGGCAGGTTGGCATGCAGGCTTCCTTAATAGGCAACCACGCTTCGTGAATACAATCCGTCCAGCGTATATACCGCATAACATTCGCTTATAAAAAGGAAGGGAGGGTAATAGCTGCCGTTGCCAGCCTTCCATCCGACGGCAGGCGACAGCGCAAGCGAATCCTTCCGGTAGTATGAACCGGTGCAAACGGTGAAGGTTTCCTGGTCGAGGTGGTCACCTGATTCGTCGTTGTATTTCAGTTCCAGCAGCAGCCTCTCCTTCAGGTTTATTTCGTTGACCGGTCTTCCTTCCGGAGCGTCAGAAAACAGCTTTTCTATGCCGACCGATGTCCGGTAGGTTTCACCCGCCTCGTGATTGTCCTTTACCCGGATGGCATAGGTCTGTTCATTTGTTCTGCTGCTTATGATGTTATGGTCAAAATAACCTGGAAGGTAGGTGTTGGCAAACAGTACCTCGAAATGCTGTCTCATGACAAGAATGAGGGACTCAAAGGTCAGTCCCCCTGCAACGACAATGACCCGGTCATAGCCGGTCTGATGGGGAGGGATTGACAAATGCGACAGATTGAGGTCGAGGTTGAAATATTTTCTGTAGAAGGTCATCCATTCCTTTTTTACCTGTTCATCCCCCGCAGGTTCTCCGCGTGCAGGCGACAGGAAGGCTGTCATCAGGACTGTGACAAGGATCAACACGTTAATTTTCATGCCGTAAGAATGGATTGACAGATTAAAAATACCTTTTTTTATCAAATTAACCATGTTTTCGGATATTTTTGCGGCCGGCGAAAACTAATGCAGCTATTATGATATCTGTTGACCGGTTGAGTGTCTCTTTCGGGGGCAATGCCGTATTCAGGCAGGTATCCCTGCTGATAGGCAGCAGGGACAAGATCGGACTGGTCGGACGCAACGGCGCCGGAAAGACAACACTGTTAAAAGTCCTTATGAATCTGCAGCATCCTGATGAGGGGAAAGTGGTGGTGCCGGCGGGAATCCGTCTGGGGTACCTGCCGCAACAGATGGTGGTCGGTGACAGCAAGACACTGATGGAGGAGGCCGGCACTGCCTTTGATGAGATTCTTCTTCTGGAAAGGGAGATCGGTGAAATCGAAAAGCAGATTGGCAAAAGGACAGATTACGAGAGTGAAGCTTACCTTGACCTGATTTCTCAACTGACGGATAAGACTGAGCGTTTTCACCTTCTGGAGGGCGGCAGCCGCGACCAGAAAATCGAGCAGGTGCTGTCGGGACTCGGGTTCAGAAGAAGCGACTTCGGCAGGGAGACCTGTGAATTCAGCGGGGGATGGCGCATGCGGATTGAGCTGGCGAAAACCCTTCTGAGGTCACCTGATGTGATCCTGCTTGACGAGCCGACCAACCACCTGGATATTGATTCCATCCGCTGGCTGGAGGAGTTTCTGCATGGTTACAGGGGAGGAGTGATCCTCATTTCTCATGACAGGGCATTTCTGGACCGGGTGACGAACAGGACGGTGGAGATCTCCATGGGTAATCTGTATGATTACCGGGTTCCCTATTCAGCCTTTGTGCAGCTGCGCAGGGAAAGAAGGGAGCAGCAGGCCGCAGCCTATAAAAACCAGCAAAAGCTTATCGCCGATACGAACGCCTTCATCGAACGGTTCAGGTACAAGCCCACAAAGGCCGTACAGGTGCAGTCACGCATCAGGATGCTTGAAAAACTGGAGCGGCTGACGGTCGACGGGGAAGACACATCTGACATTAACATCCGTTTTCCGCCGGCTCCGCATTCGGGGTCCTTTGTCGTTCAGATCAGGGATCTCAGAGCCCGGTATGGCAATCATGTTGTGCTTGATCAAATTGATCTGTCAGTGCACCGCGGTGAAAAGGTCGCCTTTGTGGGCCGCAACGGCGAGGGTAAGACAACCCTGTCACGGATCATAGCCGGTGAGCTGCCTTATGAAGGGACCTTTACCTACGGACATCAGGTCAGAACGGCATATTTTGCCCAGAATCAGGATGAGCTTCTTGACGGCAGCATGACCGTGTTTGAAACGGTTGACAGGGTCGCTGCCGGTGAGATAAGGCACAGGCTGAGGGATGTGCTGGGAGCTTTTCTGTTCAGCGGCGATGAGGTGGATAAAAAGGTGAGCGTGCTGTCAGGAGGTGAAAGGTCTCGGCTGGCCATGGCCATGCTGCTGCTGACACCATGCAACCTGCTGATTTTGGACGAACCTACTAACCACCTCGATATGCGGTCAAAGGATGTGCTGAAGCAGGCTCTGCTGAAATACGACGGAACCCTGATAGTGGTTTCGCATGACCGGGAGTTTTTGGACAAACTGGTCGGCAAAGTATTTGAATTCAGCGGCGGGAAGGTGAGGGAGCATATGGGCGGAATCAACGACTTTCTGAATAAAAGGAACCTGACTGCTCTGGCTGACCTTGAAAAGAAGGAGAATGCAGGCCTTAAGTGCGATATAACCGGTAAAAGCATGTCGCGTCAATCGTTCATCCTTAAAAAGCAAGCTGACCGGGAGATCAGGATAATCGAAAACCAGATCAGGAAAACCGAAGAGAATATCGGGAACCTTGAAAGCCAGATAAAACGCATGGACAGCCTCATTGAAGATCCGGCGGGGAACACGGAGGGATCCGCCAGCCACGACCTTTACGGAAATTATGCCATACTTCAGGATGAGATGAACAGGGAGCTTGACAGATGGGAATCGCTGCATAGGGAGCTTGACAGGAAAAAAAGTGAAAGAAAATAAGTAATTTTACCACAGTGGTCAAACAGCGAAACACTATGCTACGGTCAGGCAGGTTTCTGACAATCATCATCCTGGTTTCATGCGCCTGTTCAGGTTCCCGTATCCCTTCAGTTGTCATTCCCCAGGTTGTCAACCTGTCGGCCATGTATAACCCTGTCAGCACGAAACTGTATCCTGCCTATACGGTATACCATGATTCTCCGTCGACATCGCAGTTGTTTGTCAAGATCTTCCCGTCCAACCTGCTGTTTTCAGGGGGCATAGAAGCAGGCAGCCTGATCGGCCAGGTAAGCATAGGATATTACCTGAACGATATTACCGATCCCGACCGAACCTTTCAGGCCGATTCAGGCACTGTCACCTATAACATCAACAGGGACAATGCCGACAGAAGGTTCATCACTCAGATCCCCATAAAAGCTGAGGCCGGCAGGGATTACCAGTTAATGGTCATAGCCAGGGACAGGATCAGGGATGAAGAGACCCTGACATACCTGTATGTGGATAAAACCACATCACTGTCTGAGCAGAACTTCCTGGTAACCGACCTGAAAGAAGGCATACCGATCTTTCAGCCTTATGTGGTCGGCAACACGCCCTTCAGTCTGGATTGCTACGACAAGACCCGGAAACAGGTATACGTATCATATTACGGCCGGGAAATCCCTCTTCCAAGGCCGGCCTTTTCACCTTCCGGTGAGCGGACATACCTGGAAAGGCCGGACAGCCTCTGGGTTTTGCCATTCGGAACCGGTGTCAGTTATCAGCTGGACGGGGAGGGGATTTACTTTTTTCAGCTGGATACAACCGTCAGCGAAGGACTGACGCTGTATCATTTTGGGAAGAACTATCCGCAGGTGCGTGAGATTGAAGAACTTGTCGATCCTCTGGCATATCTTGCCACAAGTGCTGAGTATGATGAAATAAAAAATGCCCAGAACCGGAAGCTGGCCGTGGACAATTTCTGGCTTGACAGGGCCGGAAACATTGAAAAGGCAAGGGAGCTTATCCGCATTTATTATAACAGGGTCTTCTATGCGAACTATTATTTCACTTCCATGAAACCGGGATGGAAAACCGACAGGGGTATGATATTCATTATTTACGGGCCTCCTCAGGCGGTTACGACTCTGGCAGGGCAGGAAAAATGGATTTATTACAAGAATAATTTTACGACAACTGTCACCTTCACCTTCAACCATAGCGCGGTTCCTTATGCCCTTAACAATTACGTTCTGCAGCGGTCTGAGAACTATGATGCATACTGGCGGCAGGCCGTGGACACCTGGCGCAGGGGCGATGTGTACCTAATCGAATAATTGCATGATGGCGAAATCGGGGCCAAAGCTGATCTACGGGATTCATCCTGTGAAGGAGGCTGTGATGGCCGGGATTCCGGTTGAAAAAGTACTCCTCAGAAAGGGTTTCAGGCTTGGACAGGTTCCGGGTCTGATACAGCAACTGCGGCAGCAGAATGTACCTGTTCAGTTCGTACCTGTTGAAAAGTTCAGCAGGCTTACGGGAGGCAACCATCAGGGTATCATTGCCCTGCTGTCAGAGACCGAATACACCGAACTGGACAGGTTGGTTCCCCGGCTTTTTGAGGAAGGCAGACTGCCTGCCCTGGCCATGCTGGATGGGATCACCGACGTGCGCAACTTTGGTGCAATCGCGCGCAGCGCGGAATGTGCGGGACTTGACGGCCTAATCGTCCCTGCGAAAGGTACGGCACAGATCAATGCGGAGGCCATAAGGACCTCCTCGGGGGCATTGCACAGTCTGCCGGTATGCCGGGTCGGCAACCTGAACGATGCAGCCGGCTACATGCATGAATGCGGCATACAGATCATTGCAGCCTCTGAAAAGGCTTCGGATGTTATCTGGGAGGTGGATCTGAGGCAGCCTGTTGCCATCGTCATGGGGTCAGAGGATACCGGAGTGAGTGCAGGGCTGCTTAAAATATCGGACCGGATCGTCAGGATACCGGTTGCAGGAAAGATACAGTCCCTCAATGTTTCTGCTGCAGCCTCAGTGATATTTTATGAAATTGTCAGGCAGCGTGGCCGGGAACGGTGATTTTTAATCTGTCTCTTCAAGTACAGGAAGTTGCCTGTCGATTATGACATTCAGTGAAATGAAGGTTTCTGTTCTGGCCACGCCCTTGATGGACTGGATCTTGTCTGCGAGCACATCCCTCAGGTGTTCGTTATCACGGGTGTGAACCTCAATAAACATGGCATATTGTCCCGTTATGTAATGACACTGCGTGATTTCAGGGATTTTTGCCAGCTTTTCGGAAACATTGTTGAAAAGAGCGGCATTGTCCAGAAAAATTCCCACGAATGCTGCTGTTTTATATCCGATTTTTTTCGGATCCACTATATACTGTGAGCCACTTATGATTCCCAGCCTGATCAGCCGCTGCACCCTCTGATGAACGGCAGCCCCTGAAATCTTGCAGGCATGGGCGACTTCCAGAAAGGGAAGCCTTGCATTTTTTGTAAGCATGGATAAAATTTTTCTGTCCATACTGTCAATTTGAAAATCATCTTTCATTTTTCCCTGTATATTATTAATAAATTTTACAATAATCAAGAATTAACTTAAAATATTTAAATGTATTATAATATATTGTTGAATATTTGCATA
>JAXDCR010000155.1:0-11258 GCA_034677845.1 Bacteroidales bacterium
CACGGCCAATTCGATGAACTGCCTCAATGAAGCCCTGGGTTTGGCCCTTCCGGGCAACGGAACGGTCGTGGCCACTCACCGGAACCGAAGGTTGCTTTTTGAAAAGGCAGCCCGGCAGATTGTGCTGAACACCAGAAAATACTATGAGGAAGGCGACGACTCGGTATTGCCAAGGTCAATCGCCACCAGGGCAGCCTTTATGAACGCCATGTCACTTGACATTGCGATGGGGGGATCGACCAACACGGTTCTTCACCTGCTGGCGGTAGCCCGGGAAGCTGAGGTTGACTTCACCATGAGGGACATAGATGCTCTTTCACGTAAAATTCCCGTGCTGTGCAAGGTAGCCCCGAGCTCGCATTACCATGTGGAAGATGTTAACCGTGCAGGCGGTATCCTGGGCATCATGGGAGAGCTGGAACGCGCTGGTCTTGTTGACCTTGCCGTTAAAAGGGCTGACATGATGAACCTGGGTGATGCCATCCGTCAATACGATATCAGACGCCCCACGGCCACGGCCGAGGCAAAGGAATTATACGCCAGTGCGCCCGGCGGAGGCCGTAACCTTGCGCTGGGCAGCCAGAACAGCCGGTACCCGGAACCCGATGTTGACCGTATCAACGGATGCATAAGGGATGTTGAGCATTGTTATTTCAGGGACGGGGGACTGGCGGTGCTGTACGGGAATATTGCCCGCGACGGCTGCATTGTCAAAACGGCGGGAGTGGATCCCTCGATGTTCAATTTCAGCGGGAAAGCCAGGGTGTATGAATCGCAGGAGGAGGCTTGCGATGCCATACTGGACGGATCCGTCAATGCCGGTGATGTGGTCGTGATCAGGTACGAAGGCCCGAAAGGAGGTCCCGGCATGCAGGAGATGCTATACCCGACTTCATACATAAGGTCAAGAGGCCTTGGAAAAGCCTGCGCCCTGCTGACAGACGGAAGATTCTCGGGCGGCACATCAGGTCTTTCGATCGGACATATATCACCGGAGGCAGCTGCCGGAGGGGAAATAGGTCTCCTTCAGGACGGTGACACCATTGAAATCAATATATCTGCCCGTGCTGTCAATGTGGTGCTCCCGCAAGGGGAGCTTGAAAAACGAAGGCAAAAAGAGGCCGGAAGGAATGATAAGGCCTTCACTCCTTTCCGCCGCAACAGGTTGATACCCAAATCTCTAAAAGCATATGCAAGCATGGTGACCTCAGCCGATAAAGGCGCCGTCAGGGAGGTAAGGTAATCTCACCGGTTGTCCATGAACAGAGTTGACAGATTGGTTTAACATTACATTGAACAACATATGGAAGCTACAAAAGATAAAAAGATAAAAACAGGCGAGAAAAAAAACATCCGGGTGACCGGCGCGGAGGCCATCATGCTCAGCCTCATCCATGAAGGGGTAGATACAATCTTCGGATTCCCGGGCGGAGCCATTATGCCGGTCTATGATGCCCTGATGGACTATTCCGACAGGATCAGGCATATACTTACACGCCACGAACAAGGGGCCGTGCATGCAGCACAGGGATATGCAAGGGTGACCGGCAGGGTCGGGGTATGCATGGCCACTTCAGGCCCGGGCGCCACAAACCTGATTACCGGTATTGCAGATGCCATGATGGACTCGACACCGCTGGTCTGCATAACGGGACAGGTGGCAACCGGACTGCTGGGCACCGATGCCTTTCAGGAAACCGACGTTGTCGGTATCACCATGCCGGTGACCAAGTGGAATTACCTGATCACAAAGCCGGATGAGATCCCCGGCATTATGGCCCAGGCCTTTTATATCGCAAGGACCGGCCGTCCCGGACCCGTTGTCATTGACCTGGCCAAGAACGCCCAGTTCGGGGAACTTGACTTCAGCTACCGGAAATGCGTTGGCATGAGGAGTTATGTCCCCAAACCCAGGATTGACACACAGACAATCCGTGAGGCGGCAAAACTGATTGACAAGGCCAAAAAGCCGTTCATACTGGCGGGACAGGGTATCATTCTCGGGAATGCGGAAGAGGAGTTCCGGCTGTTTGTCGAGAAAACCGGTATACCGGTGGGGTGGACCATCCTGGGCGCCTGCGCCCTTCCGAAGGAACATCCGCAGAACGTGGGTATGCTGGGTATGCACGGCAACTATTCAACAAACATAAAGACAAACGAGTGTGATCTGCTGATCGGTGTCGGGATGCGTTTTGACGACCGCGTCACGGGAAACGTGGCACATTATGCCAGGCAGGCAAAAGTCATACACCTGGAGATTGACAAAGCCGAAATAAACAAAATCATCAGGGCAGATGTGGCAGTGCACGGCGATGTCAAAGAAAGCCTTCCCCTGCTTACCGAAGCCGTCAGCAAAAGATCCCATGCGGAATGGATCCGGGAATTCAGGGAATCTGACAAAATAGAATATGACAAGGTGATCCGCCATGATCTCTATCCGGAGAAACCCGGTCTGACGATGGGAGAGGTGATCAGGATAATAAACGAAAAGACCGGCGGCGATGCCATAGCCGTAACCGATGTGGGTCAGAACCAGATGTTCGTTTCACGTTATTTCAATTTCAGGAACCGGAGAAGCTTTGTGACATCGGGGGGACTGGGGACAATGGGTTTCGGGCTGCCAGCGGCACACGGCGCCAAGATAGGCGCTCCTGACAGACAGGTAATTCTTTTTGTCGGCGACGGCGGCCTTCAGATGACGATCCAGGAGCTGGGCACCATCAACCAGACCGGGTCTGCCGTGAAGATCGTCCTTCTCAACAACAGGTACCTGGGGATGGTCAGACAGTGGCAGCAGCTTTTTTTCAACAAACGCTATTCAGAGACATACCTTAAAAATCCGGATTTTGTCAAGGTGGCCGAAGGATTCGGCATAAAGGGGAAAAAGGTATCCGAAAGGGCGCAACTTGAACCGGCCATCGAAGAGATGCTCGGCTGCAATGGCCCTTTTCTGCTTGACGTATCCATAGAGAAGGAAGACAATGTATTTCCGATGGTACCTGCAGGGGCTTCCGTTTCAGATATAATTCTTGAACCTAAAAAGTAAAGAATATGGCAAAAAAACGCATAAACAACGAAAACGGTAACAATGGGACCGGCAAGGAGACATTCACCATATCGGCCTTTTCAGAGAACCATATCGGACTGCTGAACCGGATAACCATCATATTCACGCGCCGGCACATGAACATCGAAAGCCTGACCGTATCTGGCTCCGCCTTACCAGGTATCCACAAGTTCACCATTGTGGTGAACGACAGCCGTGAAAAAGTGGAGAAAGTGGTCGGACAGATAGAAAAACTCGTTGAGGTGCTCAGGGCATTTTACCACACGGAAGACGAGGTCATACACCAGGAGATAGCCCTGTACAAGGTTTCTACAAAGGCACTTGTGGAAGGCAACCGGATCGAGGAGACAATACGCAAGCACCATGCACGAATCCTGGAGGTGAGGCCTGAATACACGGTCATTGAAATGACAGGCCACAAGGAAGAGACCCAGGAACTGTTCGATGAACTGAACACCTATGGGCTGCTGCAGTTCACCCGTTCCGGGCGCATTGCCGTGACAAAGTCGGAAAAGGAGTACTTCGCAAGTTACATGAAGGAAACAAGTGAAAACACAGTGGATTATGCAGAATGAGATTTAATTACTTAACTATAAATTCATTATGGCAAAAATAAATTTCGGAGGAATCGTTGAAGATGTGGTGACACGTGAAGAGTTTCCATTGAAAAAGGCACAGGAGGTTCTTGCAAACGAAGTGGTTGCAGTGATCGGTTATGGGGTGCAGGGCCCCGCACAGTCGCTTAACATGAAGGAAAACGGTATTCATGTGATCGTGGGACAGGCTCCTGAGTTCAAGGCAGACTGGGACAAGGCGGTAAAGGATGGCTGGGTTCCGGGGGAGACGCTGTTCACCATTCAGGAAGCGGCCACCAGGGGCACCATCGTCCAGTACCTTGTGTCAGATGCCGCACAACGTGCGCTCTGGCCTGTTCTCAAGCCCTGCCTTAAAAAAGGCGATGCCCTGTATTTCTCGCATGGCTTCTCTATCACCTATAAAGACCAGACAGGGGTTGTTCCCCCTGCCGAGGTGGATGTCATTCTCGTTGCACCCAAGGGTTCCGGTACCAGCGTACGCAGGAATTTCCTTGCCGGCGCAGGCATCAATTCAAGCTATGCGGTATACCAGGATTTTACAGGAAAAGCCGTGGAGCGAACGCTGGCTCTGGGTATCGCAATCGGTTCAGGGTATCTTTTCCCCACCACTTTTGCAAAGGAAGTATACAGCGACCTGACCGGTGAACGCGGCGTGCTGATGGGAGCGCTGGCAGGCATCATGGATGCCCAGTACGATGTGTTGCGTCAGCATGGTCACAGTCCCTCCGAGGCATTTAACGAAACCGTTGAGGAACTGACGCAAAGCCTTATCCGGCTGGTGGACGAGAACGGGATGGACTGGATGTACGCCAACTGCAGCGCCACGGCCCAACGCGGCGCTCTGGACTGGAGGCCCAGGTTCAGGGAAGCTGTGCTCCCTGTGTTCAACGATCTCTACAACAGGGTGAAGTCCGGCGCGGAGACCAAACGCGTTCTTGAATCAACGGGAAGACCAAATTACAGGGAACTGCTTGAAGCCGAGCTGAAACAGATGCGTGAGTCGGAGATGTGGCAGGCGGGACAACAGGTCCGCAACCTCCGGCCCAAAGTAAAGTGAGTGACCCCGGGAGACAACAACAATCTCCTGACAGGGCGACGACCGGGATCCGGATGATGCCAGGTTTCTTCAATATGGCAAATCCGGATCTCTTCATATACCGTAATACCTGACTTGTATCAGAAGCTGAATTGCAGCCCCACCCTGACTCCGAAGGGACGGATGCCTTCATGGTCAAGGTATGACAACCGCCACATGGCTTCAATGCGGATGAGCTTGAATATGTTTTCCAGTCCCGCACTCACCTCATAGTAAGGTTCCGTCAGTTTATACAGTCCCTCGGGGAACAGCATCACGGTTTCATTACTCCCTCTCAGGCTGCCGAACAGCATATTGCAGCCGACAACCTCGCGCAAGTGCAGATTTCGTATAAGCGGAACACGGTTGAGAAAGAAACCCTGAAAATGATGCTCTGCAAAAAGATGAACATAGGCATCGCTTACGAATTCATAGTAATTCATCATATTGAACGCCTGTGGATCATAGGCGTATGTCTCGTTTCCTTCATGCAGCTTCAGCAGGGGATAGGGCAGGTTTCCGTATATCTTTCCTGCGGTGAAGCGGTACTTCAGATGGCCGGCCGGATTGACCTCTATTTTGTCTGACACGGCAAGGCTCAGTTTCAGGTACTCGTAATCGCTGTTCAACAGTCCCCTGATGCCGAAGGTGATTCCGAAGTCCACCGACGGGTATTCCGATCCCAGGCTCAGGCGTTCAAACTTGCCAAGCAGGAATTTTTCACGGTAGGCAAAATGGGTGTTCAGGACAAGCTCAGCAGAAGTGAGGCTTGCGTGAAAGACTGAGTCGCCTCCGGATGACAGGGTGATGAAAGGCACATGGGAAGTCGAATGTATTGTCTGATGTCTGAATGTCAATGTGTTTGAGAATCCCTGCACCCATTCGCGCTCAAAAAAAACATTCAGCTGGTCGACAAGGCTGAGCTTATGGTTGGGTTGCCGCCTGAGAAGGGAGGCCATGAAGTTGTCATCCAGAAAGGCATTTTCACTTTTGCCGAGTTGCCTGATGTCATGGTACCAGGAGGCTCCTGTGCTGATTCTTGGATTTGTGCCGAACATATAATTATAATACAGGCCATATTTTAGCTGCCTGTCTTCAAATCCGTATGCGATATGTCCCCCCAGCATCAGTTTAGTGCTGAACCGGTTGCTTGTGCGGCCCCCCAGCCGTAGCCTTGTGCCTTCAACCGCGTTACCGCTGATAAAGGTGTAATAGGGGCCTAACTCAACGGGACCCGCCACCCAGTAATAACTGGCAAGCATGTTCGCCAGTCCGTAAAGGGTTTTATACCGTGGCACAAGTTTCACTGAATCAACCATAAGGTAGGTGTTCCTGTCTTCCTGCGTCAACACTCCCTTCCTATGAAGGTCCCAGTAATGTTCATCCCTGTCAAGGCGGTCCTCCAGCAGGTATGTGTTTGTCGTCATTCTGGTGACTGCCTCCGGAAGGGGACTTTCAATAAGAATGCTGTCATAGAAGGCTGTTTTTCTGCCAAAAAAGCCATAGCTCTTCTCAGCCACGTTGAAGTCGATGACCAGGTCCTCGCTGGCCAGGAACCATGTCGTATCATTCAGTTTTTTGAACTCATTTATCGCGATCATATCCTTTACCAGGTTGAGGTTCACATCAGCCGACACCCTGAGCTGGAATTTCTGAATGGCAAATGAGGTGTCGGCCACCCAGAAGTATCCGTAAAATGTCCTTTCCTGGGTGCGCTTTGGCCTGAAGGAGATCTTGTAACACCAGCTGTTGTCTATCCAGGAGCTGTCTTCCAGATAATACCTGTAATATAGCCGTCCGATATCGGAAATGGGACTGACAAAACCCGGGTCGAAAAAAGTTATGAAGTTGTCATAGATGTTCAGCTGCTGGTACATCTTTCCGGTGAACTGAGATACGGTGCTGTTCTCGATGCCGCTGACCTTGAATGCTTCCATGACCTCGCGCCTGACCGGGGGGTTCTTTGAATAATAAAATTTTGATACGCTTTCCGATATCATCAGCGGAAGGTAGTTCTTATTGAATACTTCGGAGGAATCCATATAATCGAAAATAAAGCCGAAATCCCTTAATAAGGGCTGATCCCTGAATGCCTTGTCAACATTGTTAAGGTCAAGGCGGAGCTTTGTATAGGCTTTGTACTGATAGGAACTAAAACGGTCCGGGTTGTTTCGTTTCTTGTTGTCGTTGATTTTTTCAAGAATCCTGAAAGCCGGATTTTCTCCGGGCGTCACAATGATCTCCTCAAGCAAAATGCTGACGGGAACCATCATAATATTCAATTCCTGGCTGACACCCTTGCGGATCAAAACCCGGTATGTCTCATAGCCGATGCTTGAGAACAGAAGGGTGTCGCCGACTTCTGAAGAGGACAGATAAAATGAACCGTCCATCTCGCTGATGGTGCCAACGGGACTGTGCAAGAACCCTATGTTGACAAAGGGTATCGGTTCAAGACTTTCACTGTCAACCACCCTTCCGCTGACGGTTGTCTTCTGTGCAGAAAGGATCGCGTGGCTCCACAGGAAAAGCAACGGGAATATGTATTTACAGGCTGGCATGGAATGCATACAATGGCATTGCCGTTAAACAAGTTTGAATAAGGACAGAATAAAATTAATCCGGTTGCATCAAAAAAAACCAATGCGGGACAAGATTTAGCCAAAATTCATTTAATTTTCACAATCCTTATATCACAAATGAGTAAGCTCAGAGTTGCCATTCTTTTCGGAGGCCGGTCAGCAGAACATGAGGTTTCGCTGCATTCGGCCCTCAATGTGCTTGATTCCATGGACAGGAACAAATACGATCCGGTGCTTATCGGCATCAGCAGGGACGGCCGGTGGTTTCTCAACAGGGATTCCATACGCCTGCTTGATGCTGCCGATCCCAAAATGGTACGCCTTGGCGAGACGCAGGAGGAGGTGGCCCTTACCCCAAATGGTGCAGGGAGCCGGCTGATCAGTCTGAAGGAGAATGAAATCCTCCGGGGCATCGATGTGATCTTCCCCGTTTTGCACGGGCCTTACGGGGAGGACGGATCTGTGCAGGGACTGGCAAAGCTGGCCGATCTGCCCTGTGTGGGAGCCGGGATCCTTGGCAGTGCAGTGGGGATGGACAAGGATATCATGAAACGGCTGCTGAAAGAGAGCGGCATACCTGTCGGCAGATTCATGACAATCAGGGAAAAGGAAAGGAGCCTGCATTCATACGGGCAATTGTCGGCCGAACTGGGTGAGGTGCTGTTCGTGAAGCCTGCCAACCTGGGATCCTCGGTAGGGATCTCAAAGGTCAGAAGCAGGATTGAGTGGGAGCATGCGATGGAGCTTGCATTCACCTTTGACACCAAAGTCATCGTTGAAGAAGAGATCAAAGGCCGTGAGATTGAATGTGCCGTACTTGGAAACGACGATCCGGCTGCCTCCATTCCGGGAGAAATCATACCTCATGCCGATTTCTATTCCTATGATGCCAAATACGTTGATGAAGACGGGGCGGGCCTCGAAATACCCGCCAGACTGCCGGAAGATACCGTCAGGGATGTCAGGCAGATGGCCATCAGGACCTTCACCGCACTGGCCTGCAGGGGAATGGCAAGGGTTGATTTTTTCTTAACCCGCGAAAATACCTTGCTGGTCAACGAGATAAATACGATACCCGGATTCACAAAGATCAGTATGTATCCGAAGTTATGGGCTTTCAGCGGCATTCCTTACCGTGATCTCATAGACCGGCTGATCATGCTGGCCCTGGAGGATTTTGAAAGGAACCGGAAACTGAGAACATCGGTATAGCCCGGTCCACCTCAGTTTGTCCTTGGCAGGGGGTAGAAATCCCTTACTGCACGCCTGACGTCGGAGGCCACGAAATAGCCGAGACCGCCGTTGCTTATGTTACCGGCTGCATTTGCCGGGGGCCCGTCCCAGGGGCTGCCCCTCCATTCAGTTTCCAGAAGAACTGCCGTAATGAATTCGTAATAAGACGCCGGGATTGAATACAACTCAACCCTGATCCTGGCAAACGGGTTTTTGACATCCTCCTCGCGGATCCGGTAAATGGTAAAATCATGTATATAGTTGCCGTTCACAAATTCATCACTGACGAAGGGAAGTTCCGGCAAGGAGTCCGTCAGCAGACTGTCGTTCAGATATATCCTGTACAGGTAATAATCACCTGCCGGTTCCGGTTCATAGCCAAAATAAAGCACGTCGTAACCGTAACCGTTTCCAAAGTAGTCGTAGTTGGGAGATTGTACGATAGAGTCAATCTCCGCGCAAGGCAACAGCTTTTCCGTGGCCGTGTATTGCTGTCCGTCTGATGTGATAATTTTAAGGGTATATTCGGCACCGGCTTTCCCGTATACGCCGGAGTCAGTATAATAACATCCCGGGTAAACCTCGTGCAGGTGAAAAACAGTGTCTGAGTCGCTGATGGTCACTTTTGCGCCGGTTGCCATTGCAGGATTTTGAGGCGCAAAGTAATCGCCTGAATAAGAAAGTATTACAGCATGTGCTGTGGTGTCGGTGGTGATCATGCCTTCCACGACAAGTTTCCTTGTTCCGTTGCCTTCAAATTCAATCCGCATGATCTCTTCGCATGAAAGTGCCAGCCATGCCGCGACAATAATAACAACATACTTCCTCATGACACCTAAAATTTTATGTTATAGGTAACAGCGGGGAGCACAGGGAACAGGTACAGTTTGACAACTTCGGTTCCGGATGCCTGCCCCTCCTTTTCCCTGAAATACACCGCAAATGCATTGTGGCGGTTGTAAACGTTGTAGACCGACAGGTTCAGGGTGCTTTCCTTCCTGAAGGTTCTGAAATAGTAATTCAGCGACAGATCCAGCCGGTGGTAGGCTGTGCCGGGTATGCGGCTCCCGCCCCTATCACTGTAAGATGGAACCCACACGTTGCCGTACCGGTATCCCTGTGTCGGAACAGTGACAGGAATGGCAGTTGAATACACCCAGTTCATCGAAGCGTCAAAATGTCCTGAAAGCTGGTAATTCAGAACCACCGAAATGTTATGTGGCTTGTCATAAGGCGGGGGAAATTCCCTTCCGCCGTTTATGGCGGGAATCTTCCTGAAAGTCCTTATATACGCATAACTCAGCCATCCGGTGAATCTTCCCTCCTGCTTCCGGAGCAGGAACTCGGCGCCATAGGAGTATGCCTTTCCGATGCGAAGCTCCCCTTCAAGGTAACGTTGTGCAGCCAGCCGTGCATGGTCTTTGAAATCAATCGCATTGTCAATATTTTTATAGAATAATTCCAGGGAGGCCTCAAGACTGTTGTCTATCAGGTTCCTGAAATAACCTGCAGCCAGCTGGTCGGCATGTTGCGGCCTGAGGTTGGGACTGCTCATAAACCACATATCAAGAGGAAATGCAGCGGTCGAATTTGATGCCAGCTGCAAATACTGCGTGGTGCGGTTATAGCTAAGCTTGACGGAGCTGCTGCTGCCGGCCGAAAACCGTATGTTCAGCCTTGGCTCAAGCGAGACATATGTATGAAAAATCTTTCCGGCAGGGTAAAAAGCCGAATCGCTCACCTCATATTGCTCATTGTACCGGTAAACAGTGGCTTTTCCGATGTTCTGAAAAACAGAGAATCTCATTCCGTACATCAGGGTAATGCCATCCCCGATCTTCTGCTCATTGCTTATGAAACCTGCCGATTCGACGGCATGGTTGTCAGGGAAACGGGTCAGCGATACAATGCTGGATCCGTCACCGCTGTCCGTTTCACCGGGCTTGATGGTATGATAGGTTATATGAAGGCCGAATTTCAGCGTATGCGAAGGATTGGCGTAAAATGTATAGTCGTTGCTGATCGCGTAATCCTTGATCCTCGAAAGCATGCTGAAGGAAAGGATGCCGGCAGGGACACCCAGGTTATAGCTGAAATCACTGAAAACGAGGCTAAGGTTTGAAAACAGCTTCCCGTTGTATATATGGTTCCATCTCAGGGTTCCGGTGGCATTGCCGAAATTCATCCTGAACAGGTCACCGAAGACATTCACATCGCGGCCGAAATAACCGGATAAAAAAATCCGGTTGTCGGCATTCAGCTGCATGTTCATCTTGGCGTTCAGGTCATAAAAATAAAAGGTGCTGTTCCTGGCAACCGTGTCTCTGGCAAAAGGAAGCAAAAGGTCGGCATATGTCCGCCGTCCGGTAATGATAAATGACATTTTATCCTTCACCACAGGTCCCTCCAGCGTCAGCCGGCTGGAGATCATGCCTATGCCTGCACTGCCCTTTATCTTCTGGGTGTTGCCTTCATTCATTCTGACATCCAGCACCGAAGACAACCTGCCTCCGAATTCAGCCGGTATGCCTCCCTTGTAAAGCTCAATATTCTTCACGGCGTCGCCGTTGAACACCGAAAAGAAGCCAAAAAGGTGTGAGGGATTGTACACGGTGGCGCCGTCAAGCAAAATAAGGTTCTGGTCGGCATTCCCGCCCCGGACATAAAATCCCCCGGAGCCTTCCACGCTGCTCTGAACTCCGGGG
>JAXDCR010000156.1:0-8269 GCA_034677845.1 Bacteroidales bacterium
GATTCTACGCACAGGACTTCATCAACTGAATGTCATGACAGAAAGGATATTGATAATAGGCGCGGCCGGGCAGATAGGATCCGAGCTAACCGTTGAACTAAGGAGACTTTTTGGCAATGAAAACGTATTCGCCACCGACGTCAAGGAAGCGCCTCCTTATATCAAGGAAAACGGACCTTTCCAGCTGCTTGATGTCATGGATGACAAGCACCTGATTCACTTTGTGATACGTAATAAAATCACCCAGATATATCATCTGGCAGCCGTGCTTTCGGGCAATGCAGAAAAACTTCCGACTCAGGCCTGGCATATTAACATGGACAGCCTGATGAACATACTTGAGGTTGCCAGGCTGGTGGAAGAGGTGAAAAAGGTGTTCTGGCCGAGTTCGATCGCAGTCTTCGGCCAGTCCTCACCCAGGATCAGATGTCCCCAGGTCAGCGTGATGGAGCCTTCCACCGTTTATGGAATTACGAAGCTGGCAGGTGAACGCTGGTGCGAATACTATTACAACCGATACAATGTCGACGTCAGGAGCCTGAGGTATCCGGGACTGATAAGCCATAAGACAGAGCCGGGTGGAGGCACCACAGACTGGTCTGTTGAAATATACTATGAGGCGGTTAAAAAAGGTTCCTATGTCTGCTTTGTTGAAAAGGACAGGACGATGCCCATGCTGTTCATGCATGATGCCATTCAGGCAACTGTCAGGCTGATGGATGCAGAACGGCACAGACTCAGTTGCCATACGGCTTATAATATAACGGGACCAAGCTTCTCGCCTGAGGAGGTTTCACGTGACATCAGGAGACATATACCGGATTTCACCCTGCACTGTAAGCCGGATTTCAGAAATACAATTGCCGGAAGCTGGCCTCAAAGCATTGACGATGATATGATAAGGAGAGACATTGACTGGAAACCTGAATATGACCTGAAAAGGATTACGGATACCATGGTGCGGGAAGTAAGAAAAAAAGAGGCCTCCTCTTCCGTATAGATACTTCCCGCTTCGGAACAAATCAGCCTCATTAGCTTAATTACAGGACTTAAACCCATATTAACCATGTACGGTAAAATCCGGGAACACCTCCTGCAGGAGTTGAAATCAATCGATGAATCAGGTCTCTTTAAAAGGGAAAACCTGATTGTTTCGCCACAGGGTGCAGAAGTCACCCTGTCCGGCGGTATCAAAGTGTTGAACTTCTGCGCCAACAATTACCTTGGCCTGTCATCTCATCCCGCTCTTATTGATGCCGCCAGGAAAGCATTGGATCAGCACGGCTTTGGCATGTCGTCCGTACGCTTTATCTGTGGCACCACTGACCTCCATAAGACACTGGAGGATAAGATTTCATCCTTTTTCGGCACTGATGACACGATACTGTACGCGGCCTGCTTTGATGCCAACGGCGGACTTTTCGAACCAATCCTGAGTGAACAGGATGCCATCATCTCGGATGCCCTGAACCATGCCTCAATAATTGACGGCGTGAGACTTTGCAAGGCTCAGCGTTACCGCTACGCCAACGCGGACATGGATGAACTGGAGGAAAGACTTGCCGAGGCTCAGAAACAACGGTTCAGGAT
Organism: Bacteroidales bacterium; assembly: GCA_034677845.1. Taxonomy (GTDB): domain Bacteria; phylum Bacteroidota; class Bacteroidia; order Bacteroidales; family UBA10428; genus UBA5072. The sequence goes on from JAXDCR010000156.1 coordinate 1,591, forward strand.
AATAGCCTCAGATGCGGTGTTCTCCATGGATGGAAATGTGGCACCGGTTGACACCATATGTGCGCTGGCCAGACAATATGATGCCCTTGTAATGATCGATGAATGTCATTCTGCCGGGGTTATCGGGCAAACCGGAAGAGGCGTGACCGAACTGTTCAACCTGAGGGGCGAAGTGGATATCATTACGGGTACTCTCGGGAAAGCCTTCGGTGGGGCAATGGGAGGTTTCACAACGGGCCGAAAGGAAATTATTTCCCTGTTGCGGCAAAGATCCAGACCATATTTGTTCTCCAATTCGCTTCCTCCCATGATAGCCGCGGCAGGCATTAAAATGTTCGAAATGATGGATGAAACCTCTGAACTTCAGGAGAAACTTCACTTTAATACTACGTATTTCAGGAACCGGATCCTGGCTGCCGGCTTTACCATAAAACCTTCCCAGTCAGCCATAGTGGCCATCATGACTTACGACGCGCAGCTTTCACAGGACTTTGCAGCCAGGTTGCTTGAACTGGGCATTTATGTGAAGGGATTCTTTTATCCCGTTGTACCGAGAGGCGAAGCCCGCATAAGGGTCCAGCTTTCAGCCGCACATACCAAGGAGCAACTGGACCAGGCTATTGAGGCTTTCACCATTGCCGGAAAAGAGCTGAAGGTGATCGGGTAAAAGCTGCACAAGGCAGATGCATTTTTCACCGGGCACTTTCAAAATACCCGAGGATCGTCCTGTTACCCCTTACATTCTGGCCGATCTTAACATTCAGTTTGGTACCTGGCGGAAGGAACAGGTCAACCCTTGAGCCAAAACGGATAAACCCCAGTTCTCCGCCCTGCTCCACACGCTGCCCTTCAACAGAATAGGTGATGATGCGCCGGGCCACCGCACCGGCAATCTGCCTGACAAGGACCTCACGGCCTTGATCATCACGGATAACAACGGTTGATCTTTCATTAAGCAAGGAGGATTTCGGATGCCAGGCAACAAGATATTTCCCGGGATGATACCTGGCATAGCATACCGTGCCGCTTACAGGATACCTGTTCAGGTGAACATTCAGCGGTGACATGAAAATGGACACCTGCAGACAGCTGTCCCTGAAATACTCATCCTCGAATGCCGGTTCAGCTGCCACTATCCTGCCGTCAGCGGGACAGTTAATGGCAAGGGGATTTGTATCGACGGGTCTGGATGGATTTCTGAAGAACCAGACCACAAGGAAGAAAAAGGAAATGCTCAGGATGACCAGGAGAGATTGTATCAGACCGTTTTTAATAAAGTGGAAAAACAAAAGGTTCAGGCTGGTGATCAGCGCCAGAACAATGAGGATGATGGCAATGCCTTCCTTGTGTATACGCATGATTGTAAAAGCTACAGTTTGTTTAAGATCAGATAAATGAAAACCACCGGAAGGACGAAAAGCATGGAGTCTATCCTGTCCAGCACCCCGCCATGGCCCGGAATCAGGTTCCCCGAATCTTTCACGTTTCCGCATCTTTTGATCATTGATTCGGTAAGGTCACCGTATACCCCGAACACTGATACCATACCGGCCACCGCCAGCCAGTCGTTCCGCATCATAACATCTATCAGGGATGACATCCACCAGCCAAGGACAAAAGTCAGTATGGCACCTCCCGCTGCACCTTCCCATGATTTTCCGGGGGATACTCTTTCAAAAAGCCTGTGGCGGCCAAAGGAAATGCCAACCAGGTAGGCTCCTATGTCATTGGTCCACACCAGCAGCAACACCCCCAGGATGATGCGCCAGGTATAGGAATAACCATTGCTTCTTGGAAAGATAAAATAGGTTGCCAGAGCCATGGGAAGCATGATATACAGGATTCCGAGCACAGTTCTGGCCAGGCTTTTTTCTTTTTCCTCGGCAGAGGTATGCAGGGTAACAATGGACAGGACAACGACAACCGGTATGTTCATGACAAGCAGTTCATTCCCGGAATTTCCGGAGGTGACAAGAAAAGTAAGCACGAACATGATGCTTCCTGCTGTCATACCGGCTGCTGTCAGCAACCAGCTGTTTCTTCCGGTGATCCTGTAAAACTCATACAGGGCAATATTACCCGTTACCAGCAGCACGAGTCCAAAAGCAATGGGCCCCACGAACAGCGAACCTCCAAGAAGGCATACGTATATCATTCCCGATGCGGTGCGCAGTGCAATATTCCTCAACTGTCAAGATCTTTAATTATGTATTTCGCTTTGAGAAGGTTATCTCTCCTGACACAAATATCAATTTCCCCGATCATCAAGGTGGAGTCTTTTTTGTTCAGGATCATTGACTCGATGCCCGCGGCATCAAGCAGTACCTTTGCCATTTCTGCCTTGTACATTTTGTCGGTGCTGAAAGCAGTCAGCCATTCATTGTCCACTTTCTTACGTTTAATACAGGAATTTCTAAACCGGCTGGCTTGCTTTTTCAACCTTCTCTTTTGCCTCTCTTGTGCTTTTCCTTGTCTTTTTGACCTTCCTTATGTCTTCGGGTATTTTCCCCTTCTCCCTTTTGCCGAAAAGTTTTTCGAGATCCTCCGTGAAAATGACCTCTTTTTCAAGAAGCTGTTCCGCAAGCATGATCAGACCTTCCTTGTGCCTTTCAAGGATGGAGATGGCCACCTGGTATTGCTTTTCAACGATTTCCTTAACTTCCGCGTCAATCAGTTCGGCTGTTTTCTCACTGTACGGTTTATGGAATGAATATTCACTCTGCCCCGAAGAATCATAAAAGCTTATGTTGCCTATCTTCTCGCTAAGTCCAAAGTACATCACCATGGCATAAGCCTGTTTGGTCACACGCTCCAGGTCATTCAGCGCGCCGGTTGAAATCTTTCCGAAAATGATCTGCTCGGCGGCCCTGCCACCAAGAGTTGCAGCCATTTCCTGCAGCATCTGCTCTTTTGTGGTGATTTGTCTTTCCTCAGGGAGGTACCATGCTGCACCCAGTGATTTTCCGCGCGGTATGATGGTAACTTTGACAAGGGGACTTGCATGCTCGAGCATCCAGCTTACCGTGGCGTGTCCTGCCTCATGATAAGCAATTGTTTTCTTTTCATCAGCGGTGATTATCTTGTTCTTTTTTTCAAGTCCCCCCACAATCCTGTCAATGGCGTCAAGAAAATCCTGCTTTTGCACCGATTTCTTGTTCTTGCGGGCCGCTATCAATGCTGCCTCGTTGCAGACATTGGCAATGTCGGCACCTGAAAAACCGGGGGTCTGCCGGGCAAGGAATTCCACTTCAAGGTCTTTTTCCAGTTTGATGGGCCGAAGGTGCACATCAAATATCTCTTTTCTTTCGTTCAGGTCAGGAAGCTCTACATAAATCTGCCTGTCAAAACGGCCTGCCCTCAGCAGCGCCTTATCCAGTATATCGGCCCTGTTTGTGGCTGCCAGTATGATGACGCCTGCATTGGAGGCAAAGCCGTCCATTTCTGTCAGCAGCTGATTCAGGGTGTTTTCGCGTTCATCATTGGCTCCGAGATTGGGATTTCTGCCCCTGGCCCTGCCAATAGCGTCAATCTCATCGATAAAGACAATGCAGGGAGCTTTTTCCTTGGCCTGCTTGAACAGATCGCGGACCCGGGAAGCCCCCACACCCACAAACATTTCCACGAAATCTGAACCGGAAAGAGAGAAGAAGGGGACATGGGCTTCTCCTGCAACTGCTTTTGCCAGCAAAGTTTTGCCAGTTCCGGGAGGGCCAACCAGCAATGCCCCTTTAGGTATCTTGCCTCCCAGATCCGTATATTTTTTAGGCTTCTTAAGAAAATCAACAATTTCCTTCACCTCCATTTTTGCCTCTTCAAGACCTGCCACATCTTTGAAATCAAGCTTTATGTTTTCATCCTTGTCAAATATCCGGGCCTTTGATTTTCCTACATTGAATATGTTTGTTCCGCTGTTACCTCCCCCGGCACCGCTCATGCGCCTGAAGATGATCAGGTAAAGGACCACCAGCAGGATGATGGGACCCAGTACATATAGGGTATCCCCGAAAGTTCTTCTTCTCACGTATTCAGGGTAAATCTTCTGGTCCTCAGGAAGATTCTTTTGCGCTTCATCGAGCTGGCTCTTAAAAATATCATTCGACCCTACCGGAATGGTATAATGGGGTCCTGTTTTGGACAATGCATACAGTCCTTTGTCAAAATTCCGCTGGTGCTTGGGTTCGCTGAGATATTCCTGCTTGATATAGATGAAAGCATTCTGTTCATTGACAACTTCAATCTTCTCAATCTCATTTTTAAGCAGCAGTTCGTTCTGAAAGAATTTCCAGTCAACAGGAACCGGTCCCTGCCCTGATTCCACCAGGTAAATAAGCAGGATTCCCACGCCAATTATCCCGTATATCCAGGTTGCATTGAACCTTGGCTTCCGGTTCCCCGGCATGCCAACCCCCGGCTTGGAACCCGCAGGGTTTTTTTCAGATCCCTTTTTTGTCTTGATTTCTTCGTTATTTTCTTCCATACAATGTGTTTCCCTGTCTGTATTATCTTTCCATTACCAGGTTGACGTCACCGTCTCCCCACAAATCTTCAAGTCTGTAATAATCTCTCGCTTCAGCCTGAAAAACATGCACAACCACGCTGCCGTAATCCAGAAGTACCCATTTACCAACTTCGAATCCTTCCCTGTGCCAGACCTTGGTTCTCAGTTTCTTTTCCGTGTTTTCCTCTATTCCTTCAGCAAGGGCCCTTGTGTGCGTCGCTGAATCGCCATGACAGATTAAAAAATGATCACAGGGCGCATATTCCAGTTTCCTCAGGTCAATTTGAATGATCTCCTTTCCTTTTTTTTCCAGAATACTTTCAATAATTGTTTTGATCAGGCTTTTCTCGTTTCCCAAAATTCTTTGATTATCTGTGACCCTGCAAAATTAATGTTTTTATTATTCAAGTATGCTACAATTTATGGTTACCGGACAAATCATGACTTGCGGCCGGCCTGCCTGCATTTTTTTTTCACTTATCAATAACAATACCAAAAATTGCCTTAAATTACCTGCACGTATTTTTCAGTTACAATTATGGAAAGGTTCAACATCGGTGCATCTGTAATAAAGCTGAATCAGGTCGATTCCACCAACACTTATGCCATGCAGCTTGTTCAGCAGGGGAAAATCAAGGAGGGGACTGTAATTTTGGCAGACTTTCAGACTGACGGCCGGGGTCAATCCGGAAACAGCTGGGAAAGTGAGCCAAATAAAAATCTCACATTCAGTGTGATACTGTTTCCCGGGTTTCTTGAGGCTGCCAGACAGTTTTACATTGCCATGAGTATTTCAAACGGACTGCTGTATTTTTTGAAGAACTATTTGAAAAGGCCCCGGATCAAATGGCCGAACGATATGGTAATCGGTGAAAAAAAGATAGCCGGCATGTTAATCGAAAACGTGATTGCCCGTGACAACATACAGTCTTCTGTGATTGGCATCGGCCTGAATGTCAATCAACGGATTTTCAACAGGGAACTGGTGAATCCCACTTCAATGGCACTGGAAACGGGGACTGAATTCGATCTCGAGGTATTGTTTCCCGAATTGCTGGAGTGGCTTGATATCTGGGTGGCTAAACTGTACGAAAAGGATTTTGTCAGAATCAAAACCATGTACCTCAACAATTTGATTCACTTCAATGAATGGACAACCTATACTGACCGTTCAGGGAAATTTGAAGGAAGGGTTGTTGATGTGGCAGAATCAGGCGAAATCCTTGTACGTAAAAGAAATGGCGAGAGCCGGTCGTACACTTTCAGAGAAATACATTAATCCGGATCATCCTTTTTTGCCGTACCAAAATCCATCAGCTTAATTTTGTCAGCCAGCATATCCGCAAATTGCTGCAAGGGTTTCCTGGCAACCATTTCAATAAACATATTCATGCTTGCATCAAGGGCGAATCTGACTTCCGCCTGATCAGTTCCCCGCGGTGTAATACCTATGCGCAGCCTGAAATCAACCGGTCCCTTTTCCGAAGCTTTAATGCTGATATGTGAGCCACGCAAGGCCTCCTCGATTTCAAGTCCCACTTTTCCCACGCCCCCCATGGTGAATTTGCATGTTTTTTCTGTAAGGGCCAGATCGCTTATCAAATCCTGCGGCAACATGTTATTGAAGTTTCTGAAATCCGACAGGTAATCAAAAACTTCATCGGCACTGCCATTCACCAGGCTAGTCTTGCTTTCAACCTGTATCATCCCGCTTGTTTTTTCTTTATTTCCAAGATACCGGTTTTATTGCATCCAGGTTTCCGGTGACTGCCTCCAGGTGCGTAAAATCTGAAGCTGGCCTGAGGAAATAAAAGATTTTTCGGCTGCCACCTGAAGAAGGGCATCGTAGTCACTCAGTGTGTAAAGAGTGCAGGCCGCCTTTCTGAAGTTCTCGCGGGCCAGTGCAAAACCATAAGTAAAGATGGCCACCATACCGAGTACTTCGGCACCCTGTTTTCTCAGGGCCTCTACAGCTCTTATGCTGCTGCTGCCCGTCGATATGAGATCTTCAATAACCACCACCTTCTGGCCGGGATTCAGATATCCTTCAACCTGGTTTTCCAGACCGTGTCCCTTTGGTTCAGATCTTACGTATACAAAAGGCAGATGCATAAGATCTGCCACAAGAACCCCATGGGCAATGGCCCCGGTGGCAACACCGGCAATGGCTTCTGTTGAAAA
>JAXDCR010000157.1:0-12934 GCA_034677845.1 Bacteroidales bacterium
ACATGTCGCATGAGATCAGGACACCGATGAATGCAATAATCGGTTTTTCGGAGCTGCTGACAGATCCCGACCTCAGCCGCGAAGAGCTGGACAACTACACAAAAATTATCAAAAACAGGTGCACTCACTTGTTGCAGATCGTTAATGACATACTTGATATTTCAAGAATCGAGGCAAATCAGATCGAACTCAAGGAAAACCCGGTCAACCTGAATCATCTGCTGGACGAACTCTATCTGTATTACGCCCAGAAACTCGTTGATGAAAAGAAGTTCAGGCTGGCACTTAACGTCGAAAAGATGCTGGATGACGAGGAGAGCGCAATCCTGGTGGATGAACTACGGTTGCGGCAGGTTATCGGCAATCTGCTTGACAACGCCGTCAAATTCACCAGTGAGGGAACTATAGGATACGGATACCGCATTGTGCAAAACATGGTTCTTTTCCATGTCACTGACACCGGAATAGGCATTCCGGAAGAAAAGCATGAAATCATCTTCCAGCGGTTCAGGCAGATTGATACTTCACTGTCCCGGCAGTTCGGGGGAAACGGATTGGGACTGGCCATATGCAAGGCCTTTGTCGAGCTGATGGGGGGACAAATCTGGCTGGAGTCAGAAACAGGAAAAGGGTCGGCGTTCTATTTCACTGTTCCGCTGAAAAGGGAGGTCAGCATGGTACCGAATGCTGAACCGCGCAGCGGATCAATGAATTTTGACTGGAGAGACAGGAGAATACTGCTAGTGGAGGATGACAGGCAAAGTGCAGGTTTCATCCGCGAGCTGTTCAGGCTGACCCGCGTGGAACTAATCATCGCCAGCAATGCGGAGGAGGCGTTGCGGATATTTTCCGACGGGGATGAGTTCGACCTGGTGCTGATGGATATCCAGTTGCCTGACAGGAACGGTCTGGAGCTTGCCAGGCTTTTTAAGGGCATTAACAGAAACATTCCGGTCATTGCCCAGACTGCCTATGCCATGGAAGGGGACAACATAAAATGCATTCAGGCAGGATGCGATGATTATATATCCAAGCCATTGAACATCAGTGAACTGCTTGGCATGATCGATGGTTTCCTCTCAGAAAGGTAAAACCCGTTCTGACTAAATCGTGCCCTTTTCCGCGCACTTTAAGCACATTCTCCTTTCTTTTGACGCAGAAAGATCCCTGAAATGGCAGTCACATGGTTGTTCTGACCTGTATGTTCTGCCGGATAAGGTATTGCTTCAGATCCGGGATCCTGATTTCGTTAAAATGGAATATGCTGGCGGCAAGGCCTGCATCAGCCCTGCCACTTGTGAACACCTCGGCAAAATGTTCCATCTTGCCGGCTCCTCCGGAAGCAATGACCGGAATGGTAAGCATATCTGACAGCAATGCAATGGCTTCACAGGCAAAGCCGTTTTTTGTGCCGTCATGGTTCATTGACGTGAACAGAATCTCGCCGGCTCCGCGCTGTTCGCATTCCCTTGCCCATGAGTACAATTCTCTGTCGGTGGCTATGCGGCCCCCGTTTATGTAGGCAGTCCATTTTCCCCCGCATTCCAAGGCATCAATTGCCACCACCACGAACTGACTGCCAAAATTAAGGGCAATCTTCTCTATCAGTGATGGATTGCGCAGGGCTGCCGAATTGATGGTCACCTTGTCCGCACCTGCAGCCAGCAGCTTTTCAACATCGCCAAGTTCACTGATGCCTCCGCCCACTGTAAATGGGATATTCAGGTGAAGTGCAATTCTTTTCACCAGCTGCGCGAATGTCTTTCTTCCCTCGTGACTGGCTGTGATGTCAAGGAAAACAAGTTCATCTGCCCCCTGTTCCGCATACGCAGCACCCATCTCAACAGGGTCTCCCACCTCCCGGATGTTGACGAAGTTAATCCCTTTGACCGTCTGTCCCTCCCTGATATCAAGGCATGGTATTATGCGTCTGGCCGGCATGATTACATGAATCGCTTTAGTTCGCTGATTTTTATCTTATTCTCATATAAGGCTTTGCCGATTACAACCGCAGGTATCCCGGATTCCTGCAGTCTTTCGATATCCTCAACCGAAGAAACCCCTCCGCTGGCTATCAGCCTCAGGTTTGGAAAATGATGAAGCAATGAAACGTACAGATTCACTGCCGGTCCCCCCAGCATGCCATCCCTTGAAATATCTGTGCACATTACCTGGCTGACACCTTCTCCGATGCATCCGGCCAGAAAATCGACAAGATCCAGTCCGGTGGTCTGTGTCCACCCGTTTACGGCAATCTTCCCCTCCTTCACATCGGCTGCCAGGATAAGTCTGTCAGATCCGAAAACCTTCAACCATGACCGGAAAAGGTTGAAATCTGCTGCGGCCATGGTTCCGACCACTGCCATGGCAGCTCCGCTGGCAAAGACGATGCGCAGATCTTCCTCCTGTTTGATCCCTCCCCCGAAGTCAATCACGAGACTTGTCCGGCCGGCAATCCGCTCAAGGGCTTTCCAGTTTACCACGTGTTTTTCCCTGGCACCATCCAGGTCAACCAGGTGCAGCCTCCGCAGACCCCCATCCTCAAAACGCCTGGCTGCATCAAGCGGATCCTTTTCATACACCTTCCTCAGCCGGTAGTCACCCTGCTCAAGGCGCACGCATTTTCCGCCAAGTAAATCAATTGCCGGTATTATCTCTATCATAGGCTTATGAAATTTTCCAGGATTGCAGCCCCTGCCCTGCCGCTTTTTTCGGGGTGAAACTGGGTTGCATAAAAATTGTCCCTCTGCAAAGCAGCGCTGAAGCGTAGCGTATGATGGCAGGTTGCTATCGTATGGATGCCTGTAGACGCGTAATAGCTGTGCACAAAATATACGTACTGACCTTCGAGATCGCTGGTGAAAAGCGGCTGTTTTACCTGGGCCAGGCTGTTCCACCCCATGTGTGGCACCTTCAGTCGCTCACTGCCAAGGGTAAGGGGACTGAACCGCCGCACTTCCTCATCGAAAATGCCGAGGCATGGAGTATCGCCTTCCTCAGAATGGCTGCACATGAGCTGAAGTCCCAGACAGATTCCCAGTACCGGCTGTGTCAGATCCTTTATCAACCTGTCAAGGTTATGCTCCCGGAGGTACTTCATCGTTGTGCTGGCTTCCCCCACACCAGGGAAAATTACCTTGTCGGCGGTACGGATCACATCGGGATCGGCAGTGATGCAGGCTTCAACGCCCAGTCTCTGCAATGCATAAGCAACCGACATTATATTCCCCGCATTGTATTTGATGATGGCTACCTTCATAGTTGGCTTAAGATCCGTCAATAAAATGGAAACATTATTATCCTGTTGCCCTTCAATTAAATACGATTGTCCTGTTCTTGTACACAAGGGTGCGGTGCTGGATATGCATCAGCACGGCCCGTGAGAGCACAAGTTTTTCAATGTCTTTGCCTTTCATGACAAGCTTTTCGACAGAATCGCGGTGCGTGATCCTGGCCACGTCCTGGTCGATTATGGGGCCTCCGTCAAGTTCACCGGTAACATAATGGCTTGTGGCACCAATGATTTTAACCCCTCTTTCAAAGGCAGAGTGGTAGGGTCTTGCGCCCGGGAAGGCCGGGAGGAAGGAGTGGTGAATGTTGATGATCCGGTTCGGAAAACGCCTGATGAAGTCCTCGCTCAGCAGCTGCATGTATCTGGCCAGCACAATGAAGCTTATCCTTTTTTCTTCAAGAAGCTTGAGTTCCTGCTTTTCTGCCTCCGGCTTTCCATCAACGCTTTTCGGTATCATATAAAAAGGAATGTCAAATTGTCTGGCAACTGGTTCAAGCACATCATGATTGCTGATGATCAGCGGAATGTCAACTTCCCACTCGCCTGTATAGACCCGTGAAAGGATGTCATACAGGCAATGAGACAGCTTGGAAACAAATATGGCCATGCGCGGCCGTTGATTGCTGAAATAAATGTTCCAGGTCATATTGTATCTGGCGGCAATCAGGGTCTGAAAAAAATCAGCGATCCTGTCACGGGGGATCAGAAAACCATTCAGCTCCCATTCCACCCTCATGAAGAAAATATTCTCAAGCCTGTCGACATGCTCGTCCAGCGATACAATGTTTCCGTTATTGTTGTTCAGGAACTCTGTCACGCAAGCGACTATTCCTTTCTGATCCTGGCAGTACATTAACAGGATGGCCGATTCACGGTTGCCGGGTTCCATATCTACAGTGCACCTTTGGTGGTAGGAAGAGTGTTGTTCCAGGGATTGCGCACAATGGCCATTCTGATGGCCTTTGCAGTTGCCTTGAAGATGGCCTCAATCTTATGGTGTTCATTGTCACCTTCTGCCTTGATATTCAGATTGCAGTGTGCCGCATCAGAGAATGACCTGAAGAAATGCATAAACATCTCGGTGGGCATATCTCCGATCTTTTCACGCCTGAAGTTTGCATCCCATACAAGCCACGGCCTTCCGCCGAAATCAATCAGAACCTGTGCCATGCAGTCATCCATTGGCAGCGCAAAGCCGTACCGTTCCATTCCCCTCTTGCTGCCAAGTGCAGCATGCAATGCTTCTCCCAGGGCAAGGGCAGTGTCTTCAATGGTATGGTGCTCATCCACTTCAAGATCACCTTTCACATCGACCGTCATATCCATGCCCGAATGTTTTGCCAGCTGGCACAGCAGGTGGTCGAAAAAGCCAAGACCCGTATGCACGTTATAAGTCCCGTTTCCATCCGCATTCAGACTGACACGGATCCTTGTTTCGGCCGTATTTCTTTCAACAACAGCTTTCCGTATGTCAAGTGCAAGTCTTTCATATACCTTTTCCCAACTATCTGTAACCAGTATGCCTGAATTTGCCAGCCCTTCTTTTTCAAGCTGTTCCTGCAGGGAAGGATTGGCCAGGAGTATGCACTGACATCCCAGGTTTCTGGCCAGTTCCGCATCCGTGATCCTGTCACCGATCACAAAGGACTTTGCAAGGTCATAATCACCCCCTGTATAGCTGACAAGCATTCCTGTCCCCGGTTTTCTTGTCGGGGCGTTATCTTCAGGTAAACTTCTGTCTATCAAAATTTTGTCAAAAAATATACCTTCGTTTTCAAAAGCCCTGAGCATTTTATCCTGAACCTTCATGAAATCCCTTTCCGGAAAGGCGGGTGTTCCCATCCCATCCTGGTTGCTGACAATAACAAGTTCAAAATCAAGATCATGTCGGATACGGTACAGGCATCTGAACACGCCAGGCATGAATTCGAGCTTTTCCAGGCTGTCAACCTGGAAATCGGGAGGTGATTCACGGATCAGTGTTCCGTCGCGGTCAATAAACAGTACCTTCTTCATAGGCTGTTCGAATAAAAGCGATGTGTGACATTCATTCAGTCTAAATTCATTTTTTTCAGTGCGTCGAGCAGTTTATCGTTTTCTTCAGGTGAACCAACGGTTATCCGGAGAAAACCTTCACACAGGGGTACAGACGAACGGTCTCTCACTATTATGTGTTTCGATTGCAGGCCCGTGAATACCTTTTTGGGATCTGCAAAACGTACCATCAGGAAATTAGAGTCACTCGGCAATATCCGCCTCACCCCGCTGAGCCTTTCAAGCTCCCCTGAAAGCCTGTTGCGTTCTGCAATGATGTTTTTCACCCACTGATCCTTTTCCCCTTGTTTTTCAAGCTGTTCCAGCGCTCTTTGCTGGGTCAGCCAATTGATGTTATAGGGGTATTTCACACGATTCATCACGGCAATCACCTGTTCATCAGCAAAGGCCATGCCCAACCTGATGCCTGCCAGTCCCCATGCCTTGCTGAAGGTCTGGAGGATAACAAGATTGGGCCACGCATCCAGCTCCTCCAGAAAGGAAGGCTCAGAAGAAAAGTCCGCATATGCCTCATCCAGGATCATCAGTCCCCTGAAGTTTTTAAGAAGCATTACAATATCCTCTCTGGCAAAGTTGTTTGAAGTAGGGTTATTCGGTGAACATATGAACATCAGCTTTGTATTCCTGTCAACGTTGTCAAGCATACTGAACAAGTCCATCTGGTAATCGCGTTTCAAAAGAACTTCCCTGAATTCAACATTGTTTATGTCGGCACAAACCTTGTACATACCGTACGTGGGTTTAATACTGACAATATTATCCCTGCCCGGATCGCAAAAGCACCTGACAAGCAAATCAATCGCCTCATCACTGCCGTTTCCGAGAAAGATACGCGAGGGACTGACCTTCTTGACAAGTGAAAGCTTCTGCTTCAGTTCCCGTTGCCGTGGATCAGGATATCTGTTCAGGGGATCGTTGAACGGATTTTCATTGGCATCCATCAGCATCGCGTCCTGTCCGCTGTATTCATCCCTGGCGGAGGAGTAAGGCACAAGTGACAGTATGTTTTTCCGGACAATCTGGCTTATATCGTACATAGACAGCATAGTTTATTTGATTCGGAGTGACACCGCAAGGCTGTGGGCCGTCAGCTGTTCGGTGTCGGCCATTCTGATGATGGCAGGCCCTATTGCTTTCAGACCTTTCCTGGTGATTCTCTGAAAGGTTATTTTTCTTACAAAGCTGTCCAGGTTCACCCCGCTATAAATCCTGGCATAGCCGTTTGTGGGCAGCGTGTGGTTTGTACCCGACAAATAATCCCCGGCACTCTCAGGCGTGTAATTGCCTATGAAAACAGACCCCGCATGGATTACTTTTTCCGCAATTCCGCCTGCATTACTTGCCGATATGATCAGGTGTTCGGGCGCATAGGCATTGGCAAGATCCACCATCTCGCCGGCGTCGCGCACAAGAATAAAGCGGCTGTTTGATAACGCCCGTGCCGCTATATCTTTCCGCGGCAATTCAGCCAGGTGCCTCAAAAGCAATGCCCGCGCCCTGCGGATGAGTCTCTCGCTTACCGAAACCAGCAATACCTGGCTGTCACAGCCATGTTCAGCCTGTGACAGCAGATCGGCAGCCACAAATCCGGGACGGGCGCTGTCATCGGCAAGTACCATGACCTCTGATGGCCCCGCCGGCATATCAATGGCAACCCTGCCGCGCGACACGATCTGCTTGGCAGCCATCACGTACTGGTTTCCGGGTCCGAATATCTTGTCAACCGGCGGCACAGACTCAGTGCCATAAGCCATGGCTGCAATGGCCTGGGCCCCTCCGGCCCTGAACACCCTGGTGACGCCGCTACAGGAGGCTGCATACAGAATGGCAGGATGCACCCTGCCTTTCGTGTCCGGAGGGGTACACAGGATAATCTCTGAGCAGCCTGCAATGCGTGCCGGCACGGCAAGCATGAGCACCGTGGAGAACAGGGGAGCAGATCCGCCGGGGACATACAGGCCAACCTTCTCGATGGCGACGGATTTCTGCCAGCAGGTCACACCAGATGATGTACGGATGCGTTTCGGGCGGATCTGCTGTGAGCGATGGAAGGTTTCAATATTTCTGTAGGCAAGTGAAATGGCCTGCCGGAGATCCCTGTCGACAAGCTTTTCAGCGGCCAGCATCTCCTCATGCGTCACCTCGGGACCCTCCAGGTGCGCACCGTCGTATTTCCTTGTATATTCAAGCAGGGCTTTGTCACCCCCTATTCTCACGTCCTCCAGAATGGGCAGCACGACTTTGTCAATGGCTTCTGTTTCAAGGACCGGCCGTCTGACCAGTTCTTTCCATTCGCCTTTATCCGGATAACGTATGATGTCAGGCAGGGGTGTCATAAGATTATTTTTTCGCTGATAATTCCAATGTCTGCCACGCCATCTGACAAATGTGGCGGTATGTTGTCATCTCGCAGGCACAGGAACCCGGGGACGAGGTTCCCGTCCGGCGAAGTCAGTTTTCCGTTACGGTAACTGACGGGACTGATGGCGGATTCACTGATCATTGCAGTTGAATGTCTGTATTGAGTTTCACCATTTTTTTTGTCAGTCTCATTGTTGTTTGTTCTGCAAGCATTAAAGGTTACCTTATCGTTGCACCCTCATCCGGAATAAACAAAAAAAGGTTTGCAGTCGTGCAAACCCCTGAATGATAAGTTTTTCACTTCCTGCACTGTCACCTTCACAGCTTCCGGTGATTGTCATATTGATTATGATGATGCATGGCCTGAATGCTTGTACGTTAACTAAAGTCTGATGTTTTAGAAGGTTGTTCCCGGTATGATGGATTTAAATGTAAACCTGTATCCTACATATTTATGATTTCAGGATGCAAAAATAACTCAAAAATCCGGATAAACAAAAAAAAACGCCGACTCTCACAGGTCCTTCAGCAACCGGTTGGATGAAGATCTCTTAAAACCATCATACAGGGATTCAAGCATGGCATTCAGGCTTTTCAAATCCGCAATGTCGGTGTCCAGTGCAGGATGCTGACCGCAATGATCGAGGCTTTCCATGACATAGCCGATGCTGATCCTGGCCGGATCGGTCGATGGCTGATAGGCTACCTCACGTACGTCCGAAGTCAGGGTTTCGTTGATGATCCCGGCATTAAGGAGGTCATAAAGCACCTCCCTGACCAGCCTGACAGGAATATTATGCTGTGCGGCAATCTCCGCCGCTTTCATAGGGGGCTTGCCGTCGACGAAATTCCGCACGATGCTCCTGGCGGCAAGAAGAGTTAGTGCCCGGCGCTGTCTTGCACTGACACTCATCACCTGGGCCTCCTGTTCATAATGCGTTGCATTCTGGTAAGCAAATGAAATTTCGGCACCCACCAGTACGATCAGCCAGCTTAATTCCAGCCAGATCATGAAAACGGGCAGGGCGGCAAAAGTCCCGTACACGGCACTATAACCCGATAGAAGGGACTGGAAATGGACATAGCCCCATTGTAACAGCTGGAAAGCTGTGCCGGCAAATATCCCGGCCACGAAAGCAGGTCCGAACTTCACCTTTGTGTTGGGTATTATTATATATATAATGGTAAACACAAACCAGATCAGCGTGTATGAAAGCACGTTGGCAAGAATCCTGAGCAGTGTGTCGAAATAATGCAGAAAAGGGATACTTCCGGAAATGCTTGGAAGCTGTGATATCGTAAAGCTGCTGGCCAGTACCAGGAAAACCGGAGCAATTACAAGTATGGCAAGGTAATCGGTGAACTTTCGCGAAGCCATCCTGGACTTCTTTACCTGCCAGATAATGTTGAAGGAGCTCTCAATGTTGCTGAATACGTTCAGCACCGACCAGAAAAGGATCAGGAGGCTGATGATTGTTATAAGTCCCCCGTCAAAACGCTTCAGATACTTATCGACGAACTCGAGCAGCTTGTCAATGATTTCCTGTTGGAATTCAAAACGTTCAATGATCACATTTTCAAGGTAATCCCCGAGACCAAATCCCTGTGCGATGGCAAAGAACATGGCGAGAATCGGAACAATTGACAATATTGTGTAAAATGTCAGGGCTGCAGCCCTCAGCTGAATTTTTCCCTCGCTGAAGCCTCTGGCCGCAATCAGAATTATTTTACACTGCCGTACGAGGAAACTGAAAACAGGATGTTTATCCTTGGTTGAGATTGTCCAGATCTCCTTTTCAATAAACCGGCTTATCCGGGAAAATATCGACCGATTGGATGCCATGCAATTGCCTTTTCCTGTAAGTGATCAATTTCCTGCTTCACCCTCAGGTTTCGCTTCCGCTTTTGCATCGTTTTCCGGCTCCCTTTCCGCTTCAGGTGAACCATCCTGGCTGAAGTCCAGTAACCGGTTTGCATGCAGTATGTTGTACCAGCTGAGTATCTTCTTTATGTCGGACACGTAAACACGGTCCCGGTCATAGTCAGGGACCAGCTTCTCCATATAACTTTTTAGTTGTTCGGGAGGGGATTTCGGATCGGGAGCAGGGTTGCCGTTCTCATTTTCGTATATCCTCCGGAACACCTGCACAAGAGGAATCTCCTCTCCACCGGTAAATACGGAAATACCCTCCAGGTAGCTGACCTTGGTGGATGTGCTGACGAAGCTCCGCTTTCCGTCGTTAAAGGATTCAACAATGATTCCGTTACGACTCTGAGAAACAAATTTAAACAGACCGCCATGGCCAGACACAGTAACTATTTCTTTGAGGTTCATGTGATTATTTTATCTTTATGCTATTAAAATTAAGGTGATTGCACAACAAATGGATCACCCAAAATAAACAATATTGATTTTCACCTCGCTCATGAGAACGTTTCACCTGGTTAATCACTTTGTTCGTCAGATCGCTGCTCTACGTTGTGTCTGTTCCTTGACATGGGTTGTCCATGCCCTGAACTTTTAGTCAATCGGATGTAAAAATAACATTAATTAAGTAGTTATAAGCCCCTTTCACGTTTAATTGTCTCGTACGCCTCACTTATTTTCTGAAATTTCTCCTGCGCCAGACGGTGCACTTCCTCTCCAAGGTAACTAACCTTATCCGGATGATTTTTCATGGCAAGACGGCGGTATGATTTCCTGATCTCCTCATCCGAGGCCCCGGGATCTGTCTCAAGCACCTTGTATGCCCAGCTGATGGAAGGGATGAACATATTTTTCAATGAGGTTGCATCATTGACATGCACACCCAGTTGCAGTGCGATCCTGTCGATCTGAAGAATCTCATCCTTTCCGATACCTCCATCTGCCAGTGAGATTCCGTACACAAGGTGCATGAGCTGGAGACGTGAGGCATAATCCATGCGTGAACGGATCTGCTGCGTCACCTCACTGAATGGTATTTCCTTGTGCAAGATATCCCTCAGCATGATGAGCATTTCACCTGCCTTTTCCTCTCCGAAAGCCTGAACGAGGTATTTCCTGACAAAATCAAGCTCTGAGCGCATGACTTTCCTGTCGGCTTTCATGGCAGAAGCAATGATAACAAGCAGGCTTACAACGAAGTCTCCGGTGGTTGTTTGGGTCTCCTGCTTTTGAAAACTTTGTCCGCCGGAAGCATCCACAAATGATCCCACGGCAAATCCCAGCAGGGCTCCGATGGGTCCGCCGATCGTCCAGCCCAGTCCCGCTCCTATCCATTTGCCCAGTCTTTTCATCCCCAATCGGTTTACCCGTTCAATTCATTATGTATTCTCAGTACCTGCGGAATGACAAGCGTATTGTCGTCGTTTGTGACAATGTAATCCGAGCGGCTTATTCTTTCCTCATCCGGCAACTGGCTGTCCATGATGGACCGGATCCTGTCCCGGGTCATTCCCGTCCGGGTTAAAAGCCTTTTTACCCTGAGTTTTTCCGGTGCCAGTACGGTGATTACCCTGTCCACCATATCTTCAGCATGGCTTTCAAACAATATGGCCGCTTCCAGAACAACATATCGGTGCTGCTGATGTGCGGCACACCAGTTCAGGAAATCACGCCTGACTGCAGGGTGCACAATTGCACTGACTCTTTCCCTCAATCCGGAGTCCCTGAAAATCAATTCAGACAGCATGGAACGGTCAAGCCTGCCTCTGCTGTATATATGCTTTCCGAACAGGCAGGTCATTTTTTCCTTAATACCGGGTTCGGTATCATACAGTGCCCTGGCCGCATCGTCAGCATTGAATACTGGAACGCCCAGCTGCCGAAAAACATGGCAGACAACCGTTTTGCCGCTTCCGATGCCGCCGGTGAGTCCCACCAGGATCATCTCCGGGAAATCAGGTATTCAACCGCAGCGGGATCCAGCCTGACGGAGCTTATATACGGCGGAGTATCTGACAGGGAAACCTTGAGCCGAGTCAAATGTTCCTCAGCGTTAATTTCCATGTAATCGATGACCGGCATGAGAGGATTGTTAAGAACCTTGCTGTAATTGCTCAGGCTGATCCTGTATGTTGCCCTGACCTGCCCCGGAACCGCAACCATTTTCAGGCTGTCCGGCACATTGACTGACAAGACCGGGAGGGTTTCCTCCACTTCGGTAAACTGGTCAACCGGTATCATCACCCTGACCTTGCTGTGTGAATAGGTGACACCCGGAACCGTTTGAATAGAAACATTTATCAGCACCGTATCCTTGAGTCGGTTTTCATGAATCATTTCAGTGGGGACAAAGGACAAAGATGCAATAAGGGATGATGCCCCTGAGACAATTATGCTGTCGGGCTCGACCTCAATTTCACCGTTTTGCATATACTGGCTTTCATAAAGCCGTTCATCTTCCTGAAGCATCGGCTTCACAACGATTCTCCTGACCATAAGGCTGGAAAACCTGAAATACAAGGTATCGGGCGTGATGTCAAGAATGTTGACCTGGTCAAGCTCCTCTGTAAGTACTGACCTCACACTTTCGGTGACAATAAAAAAAGTATCATTACCCGGATTTTCAGGCGAAAAAGAGCTTATGTCAAACTTCAAGGGAAGGATGTTCAGATTAAGCTTGCATTTAAGCAGCCTGAAGCCATTCGTTGAAACCTTCAGGGTCAGCTTGTCCGGCGTGTCACTGATCAGCACCTTACCTTCCGGAAAATTAATGTAACTGACCGGATAGAATATGTCAGACTGGTACACTTCACTGAGCGACCTGATCAGCCAGAATGTAGCGGACACCAGCACAAAAAAGAAGAAAGTCATGAATTTCCTGTGTGCAGGCGACCGGAAGTCAAAAAGCTTTCGGATTTTTTTCCTTTCAGAACCTACCTTGTTTTTCCCTATTGAGCTTTCCGTTTCCAACGGTCAGTCATTTTACCGCATGGCTGTCTTCACCGGCATGCAGTCTGTATCCTTGCTACTTGGGCTGGCTTTCAATATCTGTGGTGTCTCGCAGTACTGAATTCTTGTCAACCTTGAGCAGAACATTATTGCCCACATCAATGGTTATGACATTGTCAGCAATATTGTTAATCTTTCCGTAAATGCCGCCTGCAGTCACCACCCGGTCACCTTTTTTCAGAGAATCCCTGAAGTTTTTCAGTTCCTTTTGTCTTTTCATCTGGGGACGGATCAGAAAAAAATAGAAAACCACCATGATCAGAAGCAGCGGAAGAAGTGATGACCAGGGA
>JAXDCR010000158.1:0-3784 GCA_034677845.1 Bacteroidales bacterium
CTTTATTGAGGATATCATAATAAAATACGATGACTTTCTACGCAGCTATAATATTACAATTCAATTCAAATTAGCTATAGAGAAAGAGCATTATTATACTTTTAATAATTTCACATCTATTCTTAAAGATACTGAATTCTTCCTTCCAAGAACAATCGATAAAAACCCATTTAAGATACCTAACGTCATGTGGATTGATGGAAGTAAAGGTGGAATTCAGATGTATGGTGATGAAGATAGTCCACCATTTAAAATAATGAGTGACGGATTTGCAGAACCCGTTTATAATACCAAAGTACCTTACGGGAATGTTGATGAATGGACAGAAGATGACATACAATGGTTTTATGAAAATAATCCTGATTGGTATTGTAAAGAAAGTGGGGTAAGTCTACAAAGTAAAAACACTGATATTGAAAGTTATAAGGTGGCTAAATTGAAGCACCAGAAAGAATTGGCAAAAAAAAATAATTTTACCCCCTCAATAGACACTGCTTCATCAGATATTGTATGGTGCGGGGTACGGAAAGGGCGGCGGGTCATAAGAGAAGTGTTCTTTTCCATCTTTCCGGCAACAGAATGAATCTTGGTGGTCTCAAGGGCTTCTGACAGCGTCAATGGCGGGAGTATGCCCGGCAGTCTCTGGGCTATCATTGTTTTGCCGGATCCGGGACTTCCGATCATGAGCACGTTATGCCCGCCGGCTGCGGCAATTTCGATTGCCCGCTTTACATCTTCCTGTCCCCTGACATCGCTGAAATCAACATCATAGTTGCCCAGATTGCTAAAAAAGTCATTCCTTGTGTCCACTATGGTTGGCTCAATATCAAGACTGCCGGACAGAAAACCAACAGCCTGCATAAAGTTTTCAACTCCAATAATATCAAGGTTGTTGACAACGGCTGCCTCCCGGGCATTTTGTTCAGGCACGATAAACCCCTTAAATCGCATTTTGCGGGCTTCAATGGCAATGGGAAGCACTCCCCTTACCGGCTTTACGGCTCCGTCAAGCGAAAGTTCACCCATAATCAGGTACTTGCTTATCTCCGGAAAGCAAACCTGCTCACTGGCTGCAAGGATAGCCAGGGCAAGCGGCAGGTCATAGGCCGATCCTTCCTTTCTCAGGTCAGCTGGAGCCAGGTTGACAATGATCCTGCGTCCAGGCATTCTGAATCCGTTGCTTTTCAGGGTAGATTCAATCCTGAACTGGCTTTCCTTCACCGCATTGTCCGGAAGACCCACCAGGTAGAACCTGGCTCCGCGGATAATGTTTACTTCAATGGTAATAATGGCTGCGTTGACACCCTGCGGGGCACCGCCGTATGTTTTGACGAGCATGGCAGATGGATTTGATTGCCTTTAACTTGTTAACAGTATATTTACCTTAACCGCCTGAACCTCCTTTCTTCTGGTATCCTGAGCCATTCACAACCGCATGCACCGGAACGGAAAACTACGTCACAACCAGCGGTCAGGCTAAGTCCGGATATTAAATATAATGTTTTACAGACCAACGACAAAAAAAATGGAAAATAAAATAAATGACAATATAAACCTGCTGATTATCTTATACTTGTATAACCAGTAATGGCATCTTGATTCTTCACCACTCCGGCCATGCCAGTATCAATTAAAAAATGCCAAATTAACCATCTTGCATGTAACGATAAACATATCAGGGTTTTGTGCCGTGATCAGCTACTGACAGGGCTACCTCGATATAATGGATCAGGGAATGGATTACCTTGATGTGTATTTCCTGTGTCCTGTCTGAAAACAGCGAAAACGGAGCCCGTACTTCCGCATCACACAGCGGCGCAAGCCTGCCGCCATCATTACCGGTCAGGCCGATGACTTTCATTCCCTTCTCTCTGGCAGCCATGGCCGCATTTACAACATTCACCGAATTGCCGCTTGTGCTGATGGCCAGAAGAACGTCACCCGGCTGTCCAACAGCCTCAACATAACGTGAAAATACATGTTCAAACCCTATATCATTGGCGGTACAGGTGATATGTGACGGGTCAGAAATGGCAAGGGCCGCAACCGGTCTTCGTTTGTCACGGAAAAATCCCGACAGTTCCTCCGCAAAATGCATGGCATCGCACATTGATCCGCCGTTACCACATGAGATAAGCTTATGGCCTTTCCGGAGGGCATCAACCATGATTTCCGCACATGCTCCGACAGCTGTCATGTTACTGTCATCTTTCAGGAACTTCTCGAGAATTTTCCGGGCCTGATCGAAATCCTCTCTTATGGTCGTCATTATATATGCTTTGGTTGATTTAGCGCATTAATCCTGTGACTGAGAATATAGCAGAAAATGATTGCCCGTAAAACCTGAACTCAGAACCTGAGTGCTTTTGCATTCATCTGTTCCGGGTAAAAAATGCGCCGGAGGCAAAGGACGGCACTTCATCCATTGTCAGGTTTCATTCCCTGATAGGCTTTGTGAAGCATATAGGCATCCAGGATAATAAGCGCAGTAAAAGCCTCCACCACGGGCCAGATTCGCGGAACAATCGTGGGATCACGCCTGGTCACAGCAGCCAGTTCCTTGTTCTCAAGGCTCACCTTGTCTATTGTCAGCTGCGGTTTGGCAATGGTAGGGGTCGGCTTCACGGCAACCCTTGCGATTATATCCTGCCCTGTTGTCAATCCTCCCGTTATGCCTCCTGCATTGTTGGAAGTGAAGACAACCCTGCCATCCCTTATCCTCATGGCATCATTGCATTGCGATCCGGTCATCCTGGCAGCTTCAATGCCGCAGCCAACCTCCACAGCTTTCACAGTGCCAATGCTCATCAGCCGGCCCAGCTCCCCGTCCAGCTTGTTGAAAACCGGTTCCCCCAGACCCGGAGGCACGCCGGTGACAATGACCTCCACCAGACCACCGGAAGAATCACCTTCATTCATGATTCGCATGATCTCCTTGTACATGGCATCAGCCGTATCGGTATCGGGACAAAAGAGCTTGGGGTTAATTCCGTATTCTTTTCTGATCGACTCCTCATCATAAACCGGCTTTCTGATGTCCGGTATTCGTTTCTCAAGGTCTGCCAGGATGGCTGCCTTTTCAAAGAACCTCAGTCCCGCCTTCATTTTGCCGGAAGCATATAAATCGAGAAATATCGGATCATATTGCTTCCTCACCTGCCGGAAGGCCTTTGCTTTCATTTTAATCTCTTCGACCGGCATGTCTTTCATTCGTATGCCGGCAGCTTCCTTTACAAAAGCAACCACCTCAATACCGTGATCTGCAAGAATTCTTTTTGCTATGCAACCGGCAGCAACAATGGAGGATGTGTACCTGCCACTGAAAAATCCTGCACCGATGGAATCATCCCACGGACCATATTTCATATAGGATGCATAGGAAGCATGTCCCGGACGGGGTGTACGATTGGTTAACTGATACTGCTCAATATGTTCAAAATGCCTGTCCACATTGGGTATCAGAATCACCAGCGGAGTTCCGTTTGTATAGCCTGCATTGCTGAACCCCGGCATTGTATCGGCGGCATTCACTCCGCTGAAGATGATGGGTACATCAGCCTCACGCCTCGGCGAAGTCAGCTCACCCTGACCCGGTTTGCGCAACATCAGTTCAACGTATATTTCCTCTTCCGTGATCAGGTACCCGGGCGGCACACCCTGTATGTTCACTGAAAGCCCTTCCTGATAAGACCCCCCGGCCACGGTAGTCCTGAAAATGTTTCCGTAAGTACAACCCAGCATTTTTTTCCTGTATTAATTGATTCATTCCATGTTGTCAATGTCT
>JAXDCR010000159.1:0-5356 GCA_034677845.1 Bacteroidales bacterium
CGCTCCGTCAACCAGAAGAGGCTGGTAGAAGATTATCGCGACAATGACCTAATTTTTGCCATTGGTCCCGCCGGCTCAGGCAAGACCTACACGGCAATTGCCCTGGCCGTTCGGGCTCTCAGGGACAAGGAAGTCAAAAAGATCATCCTGACCAGACCTGCCGTTGAAGCAGGGGAAAAACTGGGTTTTCTGCCCGGTGACGTGAAGCAGAAACTGGATCCCTACCTTCAACCTCTGTACGATGCCCTTAAGGATATGATCCCTCAGAAAAAGCTGGAATCACTGATGGAAGAGGGAATCATTGAAATTGCCCCGCTTGCCTATATGAGGGGACGAACCCTGGGTGATGCGTTTGTCATACTGGATGAGGGACAAAACACAACAATCAAACAGCTTAAGATGTTCCTCACCCGAATGGGGAAAAACTCTAAATTTGTCGTAACGGGTGACATCACACAGGTCGATCTGCCGGAAGCCGGATTGTCGGGACTCATAAAAGCGATCGAACTTTTGCGCGGCATCAAGGGAATCAGCATCATCACCTTCGATACCGGCGACATTGTCCGGCACAGGCTTGTCAGACACATTGTGCATGCTTATGAAAAGGAGAACCGGACAGGCAATGCAACAAGGGATGATGTAAATCATTAACTTAATTCAATATGGCCCCGACAATTACAGGAACAGATTTCAGTTTTCCCGGACAGCTTGGAAAATATACAGGCAAGGTTCGGGATGTCTACAACATTGAAAACAGGTACCTTATTATGGTGACAACCGACCGCATCTCAGCCTTTGATGTGGTACTTCCCAGAGGTATACCATACAAAGGGCAGGTGCTGAACCAGATAGCATCCAGATTCCTGGATGCCACTTCAGGCATTGTTCCTAACTGGAAAATGGCCACACCGGACCCAATGGTCATGGTCGGGCACCTGGCTGAGCCTTACAAAGTCGAAATGGTAATACGGGGCTATCTGACGGGCCATGCCTACCGTGAATACAAGGCAGGGAAGAGAAGCCTGAGCGGTGTTGCCATGCCGGAAGGGATGAAAGAAAATCAGCGCTTCCCTCATGCCATCATTACGCCTACCACCAAGGCAGTTAGCGGACATGACCTGGATATTTCAAGGGAGGAGATACTGAAAAAGGGACTGGTACCTGAGGATGAGTACAACGAACTTGAGAAGTACACCCGTCTTCTTTTCGAAGAGGGCACCAGGATCGCTGTGGAAAAGGGGCTGATCCTTGTGGACACGAAATATGAGTTCGGTAAAAAGGATGGCCGTATTTACCTGATCGATGAAATCAACACCCCGGACTCTTCGCGCTATTTTTATGCTGACGGTTATGAAGAAAGACTTGAAAAGGGCGAACCCCAGAGGCAACTGTCAAAGGAGTTTGTCAGGCAGTGGCTTATAGAGAGGAACTTTCAGGGCAAAGAGGGTCAGGTGGTTCCTGAAATGCCCGATGCTTTTGTGAACCAGGTGTCCGAGAGATATATCGAACTTTATGAGAACATTATCGGGGAGAAGTTCAGACGTTATGCATCAGATGACCTCACCGGGCGGATCGAAAGAAACATAAGGAACTGGATTTCGGCACTTTTGTAAATTTTAAATCAAAACGACCTGTGTATAACTTTTTTATGAAATCAAAGTTTTATATTAATTTTATGCCTCATTTTTAATTTCAAAATTGAAACGGCTCAATAACTTAATCTTAATTATTTAATAAACGTATGAAAACATTGCACAACAGAAGGGATTTCCTTAAAATCTCCGCAGCAGGTGCCTTTGGAATAGCCGCTCTTTCACAGATCAGCTGCAAGCCCAAGACGCAACCTGCCCCTGAGGTTGACAAAAAGAGTTTCGGCGTCGGCCTGATTCTTTACACTGTCCGCGATGCCATGGGTGTCGATTTGCCGGAAGGTTCGGTAGATAAACTGGCAACCCTCAAAAGGATATCGGATATTGGGTATAAATACCTGGAACTTGCCAATTACAGCAACGGTCTTTTCTATGGTTACACACCTCAGGATTTCAGGAAGATCGTAAGCGACCTCGGGATGGAGATCATCAGCAGCCATACACAGGTTGAAGCGGCAGGAATCACTCTCGAGAACGCTCAGAAGATGGCTGATGACCACGCAGCGCTTGGGGTGAAGTATTGTGTGCAACCCTGGATCAATGACGCTGACCGCACCCTGGAAACTTACAAGAAAATGATCGCTGACTGGAACAAGGTAGGGGAGATCATGAAAGGCAACGGCATTCAGTTTGCCTATCATAACCACAATTTTGAATTCAAAAACTGGGACGGCGTCATACCTTATTATGACATTTTCATGACCGAGATGGATCCTTCACTGATCACGATGGAGCTTGACCTTTACTGGGCCACCAAGGCCGGGCAGGACCCTGTCGAGATGTTCAACAGATACCCCGGGAGATTCCAGCTGCTTCACCTGAAAGATATGTCGCAGCAGACCGAACCTTTCTTTGATGTGGTAAAGACTGACATTGTGCCGGTGGGAACGGGACTGATTGATTTCAGAAGGGTGATTCAGGCAAAGGATGCAGCCGGTGTCAAGTACATGTTCGTCGAGGACGACAACCAGGGCATGGGCGCCGCCGGTGCAACCGCCGGTGTGGGTGAAAGTGATGCCGAAACCACATTCAAGGCCATTGAGACCAGCCTGAATAACGTCACCTCAAAAATCCTTGTCTGACATTGGGCGGAAATTGAAACATAAATAAAAAAACCGGTCTTGTGCCGGTTTTTTTTTGATCAATCAGTTTACTGTCTTGAACTTTTTTTTTATTCACCGACGATCTCAAAGGGGACCTCAACATGCACATCCTTGTGCAACCGGATCCGGGCATGATAAGTTCCCACTTCCTTGATAAGGTCTTCCTTGAAACTGATATTCTTTCTGTCTATATCAAATCCTTTTTCCTTAAGCGACTCGGCAATCTGAATGTTAGTGACGGAGCCAAAAATCTTGCCCTTGGAACTTGTCTTTGCGCCTATCGTCAGGCTGACTGATTTAAGGTTTTCGGCCAATTTCAGGGCTTCATCCCTGATCTTTTCTTCTTTATGGGCCCGCTGACTGAGTATTTCCGTATGCGCTTTCTTTTCAGAAGCGGTGGCGGTTTTTGCCAGACCTTTAGGTATCAGATAGTTCAACGCAAACCCGTTTTTAACCGTGACAATGTCATCCTTGTACCCAAGGTTGGGAACATCGTGTATTAAGATAATTTCCATATCCGTAAGTGATTATTTCAGTAAATCAGTGACGTAGGGAAGTAAAGCCAGGTGCCTTGCCCTTTTTATTGCGGTGGATACTTTGCGCTGGTATTTCAGAGAAGTGCCCGTGACCCTTCTGGGCAGTATTTTTCCCTGTTCGTTCAGGAATTTTTTCAGGAACTCCGGATCCTTATAATCAACATATTTGATCCTGTTTTTCTTGAAGCGGCAGTATTTTTTCTTTTTTACCTCCACTGCCGGGGGAGTCAGGTACCGTATCTCTGACTGGCTGGGTTGTACAGGATTTGCCATATTTATTCCTCCGTATTTTTAACGAGAGACTCTTTTTTGATCCTTCTTTTCTCAGCGTAGTCGACCGCATGTTTGTCAAGTCTGATGGTCAGAAATCTGATCACACGCTCGTCACGTTTGTATTCTGTTTCAAGAGGGGCGATAACCTCACCGTCTGAGGTGAATTCGAACATATAATAAAAACCGGTTGACTTCTTTTGTATGGGATAGGCAAGCTTACGCAAACCCCAGTTTTCTTCACTGACCACCTGACCGTTTCTGCCGGTGATGATGGCCCTGAATTTGTCAACCGCTTCCTTCATCTGAACCTCAGATAAAACGGGAGTTAAAATGAAAACGGTTTCATAATGGTTTGACATAATCAAATATTTTAATGTGTTTTAAAACAGGTCGCAAATGTAGAAACTTTTTTAGAACAGAGCAATAGCGGGTAAAACTTTTTCGGGGCCTTTACAGACAGGAAACAGGAGGCCTGACCGGAATCAAACCCTGAAGGTCTCCCCCCGCTGGGGTATGCTTATTCCTGTGAATCCCCTGCCTGCCAGCTGATCCCTGAAAAATTCCTGAGCGCCGGGGTCGCCGTGCACCAGCAGCAATTGTTTGACCTTTGCGGGATCCTGACAGGACAGATACTGAAGCAGTTCATTGTAGTCTGCATGGCCGCTGTATGAATCTATCCGCACGATTTCGGCGTTGACAGGATGGATGTTGCCAAAGATCGACACCTGGCGGTCTCCCCGTAAAATTCTTGCCCCCAGCGTGGAAGGGGAACAATAGCCGACTGCCAGTATGGTGTTGCGCGGGTTGGATATGTTGTTAGCCAGGTGATGCTTAATCCTGCCTGCTTCCATCATGCCGGAAGCTGATATGATTATGCAGGGACCTTCCAGCTCGTTAAGTTTTTTGGAATCATCGACATCCTGGATGTAATGCAGGTCATTGAAGCCAAAAGGATCCGGATCCGTTTCCATAACCTTAAGCATGGCATCGTTGAAGCATTCCCTGTGAAGCCTGAAAATATTGGTTGCATTGACTGAAAGGGGACTGTCAACGTAAACGTTTATTTTGGGCAGCAATCCCTGGTTGTAAAATTTGTTGAGGGAGTAAACAACCTCCTGCGTACGTCCGACACTGAAGGAAGGGATTATCAGCTTCCCCTTTTTTTCCACGCATGCCCTGCGGATCACCTCCAGCAGTTTTTCTTCAGCGGCCATGGCAGTCTCGTGCAGCCTGTCTCCATATGTTGATTCGCAGATGATAACGTCTGCCTGAGGAAAAGGCTGTGGCGAACGAAGTATGCGGTTAACAGGTCTTCCCACGTCACCGGTATAGGCTATGTTGACGGTCCTTCCCCCCTCCCTGACCTGTAGGTTCACTGCACAGCTGCCCAGCAGGTGCCCGGTGCCCGTAAAGGTAAGCTTAACGCCTTTTGTCACCCTGTATTTGTGTTCCTGCGGTATGCCGATGAAAAAACGCATGGCTTCCTCCGCATCCGCTTTTGTATAAATAGGTTCAAGTGGTGAAAGTCCTTTTTTCGCCCTCTTTTTATTGTTTGTCAACGTATCGGCTTCCTGTATCTTGCCACAGTCAGCCAGCATGATCACGCACAGGTCCCTTGTGGCATGCGTCGTTATTATCCTTCCTCTGAAACCGAGCTTGGTGATATAGGGAATTAGCCCTGAATGATCAATATGCGCAGGGCTGAGGATCAGGTAATCAATTTCAGATGGCTCAAAACCCAGGTCACGGTTCATGGCATCAGTTTCCATTCCTTTTCCCTGGTACATGCCACAGT
>JAXDCR010000160.1:0-6044 GCA_034677845.1 Bacteroidales bacterium
TTTTATGACGGCGACGGAAAATACAAAGTCCGGTTTATGCCTCAGGCAGAAGGGGAATGGACATATGTAACCAAAAGCAATATCAGAAGTCTGAATGGTAAAAAAGGTAAGTTAATTTGTACACCGGCTTCAAAGGGAAACCATGGACCAGTGGCTGTAAAGGACACCTTTTATTTTGCCTATGCCGATGGCACACCGCATCATTCATTTGGCACTACCTGTTATGCATGGGTTCATCAGGGTGACAGTCTTGCGGAGCTGACATTGAAAACATTGTCAAACGGGTATTTCAACAAAATGAGAATGTGTATCTTCCCAAAGGACTATTCATGGAATAGAAATGAGCCTGAGTATTATCCGTTTGAAGGGAAGCCTCTAACTGAGTGGGATTACACCAGGTTCAATCCGGAATATTTCAGGAATATCGAAAAACGTATAGGGCAACTGGATTCTCTGGGTATTCAGGCTGACCTGATAGTTTTTCATCCCTATGACAGATGGGGTTTTGAGGACATGGATTCTGTAACCAACGAGCGGTATATCCGATACATCATTGCACGGTTTGCAGCGTATAAGAATGTCTGGTGGAGCATGGCAAATGAATACGAGTTGTTAAAGAGCAAAACTCTGGCTGACTGGCAGCGTTATTTGCAGTTATTTGCCGAAAATGATCCCTACAATCATTTAAGAAGCGTTCACAACATAAGAGCGGTATTTACCACGAGTATGAGTCCTTACATCACCCATTTGAGTGTTCAGAATCAGGAAACTTTCAGAGCCTATGAATGGCGGACAAATGAAAAAAAACCGGTAGTGTACGATGAGTGCCGGTACGAGGGAAACATACCAAATTCATGGGGAGATCTCACAGGACAGGAAATGACCCAAAAATTCTGGCTTGGAATTATCAACGGTGGTTACGTGGGACATGGAGAAACTGTTTTAACGAATGACCTGACTGATTCTGCTGTGCTTTGGTGGTCAAAAGGTGGTACCTTAAAAGGTGAAAGCTATAAGCGAATAAAATTCCTCAAGGAAATTATTGAATCGGCACCGGCTTATTTGAAACCAGTCGCAGGAGGTAACAGAACGTATTATAGTGTGAACAGACTTACTTATAATGATGAGTATTTCCTGATATATATTCCAAACACCTCACAGCCAATTCTCACCAGAGTAAATTTACCGGCAGATAAAAACTATGAGGTGGAAGTAATTGACACATGGAATATGACTATCAGCAAGCTTCCAAAATTATACTCAGGGAACAACAATTTAATTGATCTGCCCGGAAAGCCGGGAATGGCTTTGCGTATTACGTTGAAAAAATAGGCGCTTTTAACCATGATCCATGTCAGTAAAGTTTAAACCAATATTAATTCATTAAGGAAAATGGGGAAATTATTTTTATTTATCGGGATTTTAATACCAATGTTTATTGACCCCTTTGATGCAACGGGCCAGGCTTCAAAGCCACGTGTCATTGCCATGACAGATGCTGAAATCGATGACCGCAGCTCAATGGTAAGGTTTCTGCTTTACACGAATGACATCGAACTTGTTGCCATCATTCAAACGAATTCTGTCTACCAGCGAAACGGATGGAGTTCGGAGAAATGGCTTGAAAAACAAATTGACGCATACGAACAGGTATATCCGAATTTAAAAATCCATGATCCTGCCTATCCGACTCCAGACGAATTAAGACGCAAAGTGTATATCGGCGATGAAGATTCGTCGCATTTGGTGGTTGACCGACAGTCTGCCAGGAGATTTCCCGGAATGGAACCCGTGATTGATCCCGCTAAATGGCCCGACACGCCCGGTTCTGACAAAATTGTCGAAGTGCTTCTTGAAAAGGATCCCAGACCGGTTTATATACAGGCGTGGGGAGGTGGTAATACAGCGGCAAGGGCATTTTATAAACTAAAAACCCAATATCCTGCCGATTATGACAGGGCGGTTTCAAAAGTCATAATGTATAATATCTGGTATCAGGACGGTGCCGGAAATTATATCGAAAGATATCATCCGAAAGTGACAATGCTCCTGTGTTATAACTTCAGCGGGACATGGGCCTATGGCAGCCAGAGGTACACATATCAGTTTGTCAGAGATCTTATGCACAACGGACGTAACCCGCTGGGAGCATTATATCCACAGGATTACATCAGTGAAGGGGATTCCCCTGCGTTTTTATAGTCGCTTGAAAACGGATTAAGGGGTTATGAGGATCCTACCTATGGTGGATGGGGTGGCCGGTTTTATAAAGTTTATGGAAACGTTTACAGGGATATTGATAAAGGATCTTATCTGCAATGGATTGAATTTGCGAACCGTGATTTTGAAGCCAGGCTGAACTATTGTGTGGCAGATACATTTGCAGAGGCCAATCATAAACCGGTTATCAGCATTGTCGGGGGACTTGACAGAACTGTCAGATCAGGTGAAAGTGTGGAGCTGGAGGCAGTGATCACCGATCCCGACAGCCCGCAAAGAGCTCCATCGGCTTTATGGTGGCAGTATGAAGAAGCCGGCACCTATGACGGAATTGTTGAAACATCCAATCCAAGGGTAAATAAAATAAGCTTTGTCGCACCCATAGTTACCAGACCAAGCACTATCCATATGATTCTGGAGGCTTCGGACAGAGGTACACCGAGCCTTACCTCATTTGCACGCGTAATAATTACCGTTGTGCCGGCTTATTGACTTATTTTTAAAAACATTAAGTAATAAAGAAAGTTATTTTCAGAATGATGTTGCAGGTTCTTTAACTTTTTAAAGAAATAACAAATGAAAAATATTACAATGCTCTTTATGGCAGTTGCTGTTCCGCTTATGCTGGTTTCATGCAAAAACACAGTGAGCAGCGAACAGTCAAAACCACGCACCATCGTCACCTCTGATGGCGAAATAGATGATTTTGATTCTTTTATCAGATTTCTTTTATATGTGAACGAATTTGATATAGAGGGTCTCATATACAGCAGCTCACGGTTTCACTGGTCCGGTGATGGCAAGGGTACCGTTGTCACCACGCAAAGAAGAGGCGTCACCGTGTCAAGAACCAGCCTGAGATGGTGCGGAACTGAATGGATGCAGAATTTTATTGATGAATACAGCATGGTATATGACAACCTTCTCAAACATGATGATTCATATCCTGACCCGGACTATTTAAAAAGCCTGATTAAGATCGGCAACATCGAGTTTGAGGGCGATATGTCCAAAGACACAGAGGGCTCCGATTGGATTAAATCCATTTTGCTCGATGATGAACCCGGTCCGGTTTACATTCAGGTGTGGGGCGGAACCAATACCGCCGCCCGCGCGCTGAAATCAATTGAAGAGCAATACAAGGACACGCCTGAATGGCAGGATATTTACAAAAAGGTTTCGGAGAAGGCTGTTATTTATATAATATTGGATCAGGATGTTACCTACAGAAACTATATTGCCCCCAACTGGTCAGATGTGAAAATAATTTACAATTCACGCCAGTTCGGCACCCTGGCTTACTCATGGTCCAGAAATCTGCCGGACGAACTGATGGCTCTGATGAACGGGCCCTGGTTCACTGAAAATATTAAGTTCAGCCATGGGCCGCTTCTTGACTCCTATTACCTGTGGGGTGATGGTCAGATAATTGAAGGCGATTCCCAGCCCTACTGGGATACAGCCCAACTGGCAGCTCGCGGGAGACTTCAGTAT
The DNA here is from genome assembly GCA_034677845.1 of Bacteroidales bacterium. Classification (GTDB taxonomy): domain Bacteria; phylum Bacteroidota; class Bacteroidia; order Bacteroidales; family UBA10428; genus UBA5072. The sequence goes on from JAXDCR010000160.1 coordinate 3,715, forward strand.
GATTTTATTTCCGAAGGTGATTCACCGTCTTATTTTTACCTCTTGAGCAAGGCGTTTGGATTAAGATGCCTGGAAGATCCGGCCGCCGGAGGGTTAGGCGGACGTTTCGTCAGGAATGATTCCGTTCCGCGCCGCTGGGAAGACGGACAGCATGTAACGGACCTGAGTCCCTATACCGGTCAGCCCGAAACATCCTACCCGCAGGTCAGGTGGTTCGAAACCCTGCAGAACGATTTTGCGGCCCGTGCTGACTGGTGCATCATGGATTATGAGGAGGCAAATCATGCACCCGTTGTTACGTTGAATCACCGCACCGATCTGGATGCAAAACCCGGAAAAACCGTCAGGCTGAGCGGAAGAGCGACAGATCCGGACGGAGACCAGTTGACATATTCCTGGTGGCAATATGTGGAAGCAGGAACTTATCAGAATGCCGTGACAATTGAGGGACAATATGAGCAAAGCGCGTCCTTCATCGTCCCTGCCGAGGCAAAAACTGGTGACACCATACATATTATTTTGGAGGTTACAGATAATGGTTCGCCGAATCTTAAAAAATACCAGCGGGTCATTGTGACTGTAAAATAAGTTCAAAAACACCTGGATTACATACTTGAAATGGACATCGAAAGCTTTCCCTGAAAGCCATCCCGATCAGGTCAGGTTTTCAATATTGTATTGACAGGCTTATTATGGTGTAAGATTTGGGGTTAACCAGAATTCAGGTTGTGACATGTGAAGGGCCTGGATTATTTTCAAGGAAACCGCCCCTGTGACAAGGGGTGGTTTCGTTTATAAGCACTAATATTACTGAATATTCAGAATTTATTCCTGACAACAATTAAATTAGTATAAAGACCACGACTAAAGTTAATCAATTAAAAACATACCTATGAAAAACGTATTCGTGATTGGCAGTGTATTGACATTCCTGCTTATGTTATCGGGTTGTACCGGCATGAATGAAAGGCGACAGTCGCCAAAGCCAAGAACCATCGTCACTACTGACGGGGAAGTTGACGACATGGATTCCTTCATACGGTTTCTGCTGTACTCCAACGAATTTGACGTGGAAGGTCTGATTTACAGCAGTTCGCAGTGGCATTATGCAGGGGATGGCAAAGGAACACTTTTCATGTCACCCACCAACAGGCGGTACGGCGAAAGAACCGACCTGAGATGGCCCGGCACGACCTGGATGGAGGAATTCATCGACCGGTATGCACAGGTTTACCCTAACCTGATCAAACACGACCCGGCATACCCGACGGCCGAATACCTTAAAAGCATTGTAAAGATCGGCAATATTGAATTTGAAGGAGAGATGTCAAAGGACACGGAAGGCTCTGATTTCATCAGGTCCATTCTGCTGGATGATGAACCGGGTCCTGTTTACGTGCAGATCTGGGGCGGAACGAACACCCTTGCACAGGCGCTCAAATCAATTGAGGAGGAGTACAAGAGCAGTCCTGACTGGCAGGAAATCTATGATAAGGTGACAGACAAGACAATCATTTACACGATCCTTGACCAGGATATGACCTACAGGCAGTATGTAAAACCCAACTGGCCGGATATCAGGGTTATCTATAACTCTTCGCAGTTCTGGAGCTTTGCCTATCAATGGACCAGGGCTGTGCCGCCAGACCTGCAGGAGTACATGAATGGTTACTGGTTCGCTGAAAATATCAAATTCAACCACGGACCTTTGCTTGAAAGATATTACCTCTGGGGCGACGGTCAAAAGATAGCCGGCGATCCGGAACACACGCAGGGTGATACAGTCGCATATGTCAAAAGGGGCCGTATGCGGTATGATTTCATTTCAGAAGGAGATTCACCGGCATATTTTTTCCTGCTGAATTACGGACTGAGAAGTACCGAAGATCCTTCGTACGGGGGACTGGGGGGCAGGTTCGTTCAGTCAGATTCATTGCCCAGGCGGTGGGAAGACGGAGCAGGCGTGGTTGATTTTAACCCGGCCACCAAAAGTAATTCAACCTCCTACCCGCAGGTGAGATGGATCAAAACCCTTCAGCAGGACTTTGCCGCCCGGGGGGACTGGTGCATTAGCGATTATGCCAATGCCAACCATGCACCGGTTGTGACACTCAACCACCCGGCCGACATTTCCGCCAGACCAGGCGATGAAGTTCAGCTTAGCGGCTCGGCAACTGATCCGGACGGCGATCAGCTGAGTTATACCTGGTGGAACTATAAGGAAGCCGGTAATTATGAATATCCGATGACAATCTGGAATGCAGACCAACCAACAGCTTCGGTCAACATACCTTCAACAATTAAAAGAGGAACAAAGATCCATCTGATCC
>JAXDCR010000161.1:0-3361 GCA_034677845.1 Bacteroidales bacterium
ATGCCGGCAAAATGCCGGCATCCTCAGGTTGCTTGCCGGCCTTGCCACATCCTGCGGCTACTATGACTCCCGTCGCGAAGCACATAAGAATGAATGTTCTCATGGTCAGGTTCTGAATAAAATCAAGGTTCAACATTTGGCAATGAAGTGAAAGGGGAAGGCAACCGGTGGCTCAGGAAGCGGCAGGCAGCCTGAATGAAAACAGGCTTCCGTGACCGGGTTGGCTGCTTACATGAATGGAATCACCATGCAAATGAACGAATTCCTGGCAAAGAATGAGCCCGAGTCCCGACCCCGTTTCAGACCGGGTTCCTTTCCTTGACAGCTTGCTGTCAATCATAAACAACTGCTGCTGCTCCTCCGGAGACATTCCAACCCCGGCATCTTTCACCTGCAGAGTAACAGCCCCGGCTGACTTTATTGCGCTGACCGTGACGGTACTGCCGGGATGCGAATACTTGATCGCGTTTGAGATCAGGTTTCGCATGACCGTGCCGATCATCTGTCCGTCTGCCATTACTTTCATCCCTTCTTCGAACTGCTGTTCCACCGTTATGTTCTTTTGAAGGGCCAGGCTCTGGCATTCCTTTACCGACTGTCGTATGAGTTCCCCTGTTTCAACAACCTTCATATCCGGTTTCAGGCTGCCATTCCTGAGGTTTGTCCACTCCAGTAAGTTTTGCAGCATGCCGTAAGTGGTGAGGGTGGTTTCATGGAGCACCGTGGCGGTTTTCAGGGCGCCCTGATGGTTACCGCTTTCGATGTTTTTCATAAGTATTTCTGCCATATTCATGATTATGTGGAAAGGGTTGCGGAGATCGTGCGCAATAATGGCCAGAAATTTGTCCTTGGCTGCATTCTGCTCGGCCAGATGCTGCTGAGCCCGGGGCGAAACCAACGGCAGGTTCCCTGCATGCCTGTTGCCGCTTTCTGCCGGTTCCCTGCCGGAAGGGCGTTTTAGAAACAGTATTAGTGTTATGATGGCACTGATCAGGGTGCAGACGACAAGAATCAGGGCAAATACGTTCAAAACCTGTAATGATTTATTATTGTGTAAAGATAACATCTAAGCACAATTTTACAATGCCTCCCTGCATCTTTACCTTTGAAATTCGAGCGCCTTTCCCTTATGCTCCCCGAAAAACTTTCCCTCGATGTAGACAAGGTTACCGTTTACAAAGCAATGGCTCACCTTCGAGCGGAAAGTCATGCCTTCCAGAGGAGACCATCCGCATTTATACAATATGTTACCGGCTGTGACGGTCCACTCGGCGCGGGGATCCACCAGCACAAGGTCAGCATAGCATCCTTCCCTGATAAATCCCCTTTCCCGTATGCCAAACAGTATGGCGGGGGCATGGCACATTTTATCCACGATCAGTTCAATGGGCATTTCTCCGGCATGATAGAATTCAAGCATGGCTACCAGGGCATGCTGCACCATTGGCGCACCGGAAGGTGACTTCAGGTAAGGGGCCATTTTCTCCTCAAGGGTATGCGGAGCATGGTCCGTGGCAATTATGTCAATGACTCCTTCTTTCAACGCCTGTATCAGGGCTTTCCTGTCGCTCTCGCCTTTGATGGAAGGATTCCATTTGATCAGGTTGCCCCGCGTCAGATATTCCCCGTCGTTGAAAAGAAGATGGTGCACACAGACTTCGGAGGTGATTCTTTTATTCCTTAATAAGGTATTTCTTTTAAGCAGTTCGGTTTCGGCCGCTGTTGAAAGATGCAGGATATGAAGGCGTGTGCCGTATTTTTCAGCCATATCAATAGCCAGCCTGGTCGATCTGGAACAGGCCTCTGCATTACGGATGACCGGATGCATGGGAGCCTGAATTTCATCTCCGTAAAGAAGGCGGGCTTTTTCCAGGTTGGCCCGCACGGTGGTTTCGTCCTCGGAATGTATGGCCACGGGCAAAGGGCATGAAGAAAAGATTGCCTGCAATGCGTCATGGTTATCGACCAGCATGTTACCCGTGGAGGATCCCATGAACACCTTGATGCCACAGGTAAGAAGCGGATCGGAGGCAAGCAGTTCATCCAGGTTGTCATGGGTGGCGCCAATGTAAAAGGAGTAGTTGGCCAGGGATGAACGGGAGGCCAGGTCGAATTTCTCGCTGAGAAGCTTTTGCGTGGTGGTTTGGGGCAGGGTGTTGGGCATATCCATAAATGAGGTGATGCCACCTGCCACCGCAGCCCTGGATTCGGATGCCATATCGCCTTTGTGGGTGAGACCCGGTTCCCTGAAATGAACGTGGTCGTCAATCACACCGGGCAGGAGGAATTTACCCCCGGCATGGATCACATGGTCAGCATGAGGAAGAGCCTGCCCTTCCGCCATGATCTTACCGATCCGTTCGTTGCAGATCCAGATGCTTCCCCTGAATTGCCTGCCTTCGTTTACAATCAGAGCATCCCGGATAAGGGTGGTGCTCATAAAGGCTGTTTTGGTTGGTACCTGCGGAAAATACTGCGCAGTTTCATACTTGGCACGCCCCAGAGTGCCTCGTTGAATATGCCGCCCGACATTTTGGATGTTCCTTCCTTCCTGTCCGTGAAAACGATTGGAATCTCCTCAATATGAAATCCATGTTTCCAGGCTGTGAATTTCATTTCAATCTGGAAGGCATAACCCTTAAATCTTATTTTCTCGAAGTCAATGGATTCCAGTACCTGTCTGCGGTAGCATTTAAAACCGGCTGTGGTGTCAAAAATTTTCATTCCTGTGATAAACCGCACGTAAACCGAGGCCATGTATGACATCAGCACCCGTCCGATTGGCCAGTTGACAACGTTGACGCCCGACTTGTACCGTGAACCGATTGCCATGTCGGCTCCGTCAAGGCATGCCTGATAAAGCAGCATAAGGTCCTGCGGATTGTGTGAAAAGTCCGCGTCCATTTCAAAAATAAAATCATAATTCCTTTCAATCGCCCATTTGAAACCCATTATATAGGCGGTTCCGAGCCCCATTTTCGCTTCTCTTTCAAGCAGAAACAGACGGTCGCCATATTCTTTCTGCACTTCCCTCACTATCCCGGCGGTTCCGTCAGGAGATCCGTCATCAATGACAAGAATCTGAAAGGGCAGCGGCAGAGAAAATATGGCATGGATCAACTTAGCTATATTCTCCTTCTCATTATAGGTAGGTATGATGACAACCGCTTTGCCCACTTTCAATGGTTTAACTAAGCGAAGATATTACATTATTTGGTTTGGCCATTTGAATCTCCATGCAAAAGGCATCATGCAGCCTGGCAAAGTGTCCCGGCAAGGCTGGCATATTATATTTTATCTCAGTCTGCCAAAAAAAAAAATTAAAAAAACCAGTTTTTTTTTGAAATCATAAAAAAAGCTT
>JAXDCR010000162.1:0-4124 GCA_034677845.1 Bacteroidales bacterium
GGGAGAAATGACTGGGTAATCAGCGAACTCGGCATTTTCTATGCAGGCGCCATCGATGTGCCGTTGTCCGTAAAGCTCAGCGAAGCGGCAGACATCCGTTTCCGGCTTGAACATTCCGAGACCAGATTTGTCATCGCTTCCGAGCAGCAGGCCAGAAAGCTCTCCTCTGTCAAAGCTTCCCTGCAGGGTCTCGAGAGGATCATCCTGCTCGACCCCAAAACAGCGTATGATGACAGGGAAATCTATTTCGGCGAAGTGATGGCCATGGGCAGGGATTACCTCAAACAAAAGCCTGAGGAATTCAGGCTCCGGTGGCAGTCTGTCACCGGCGACGACATTGCCAATATATGTTATACTTCGGGCACCACTGCTGATCCCAAGGGCATCATGCTGAGCCACAGAAACTACACTGCCAATATAGAACAGTCCCTGTCTGTTTTCAGGATCCCTCCAAACTGGACAACCCTCCTGATCCTTCCGTGGGATCATGCCTTCACCCACACCTGCGGCATCTATACGCTGATGTCCTGCGGTGCCAGCCTGGCATCTGTTCAGACAGGCAAAACAGGGATGGAAACCCTTCGCAACATCCCTGTCAATATAAAGGAAATCAAGCCGAATCTGCTGCTGAGCGTTCCTTCCCTTGCCAAGAGTTTCAAGAAGAACATTGAGTCAGGGGTGCGAGAAAAGGGCTCCCTGGCCTCCCTTCTCTTCAGGAAAGGATTGAAAATTGCCTATGCATACAACGGTATCGGGTGGAACAAGGGAAGGGGTCTGAGGATACTGCTGAAACCGTTATACCGGTTGTTTGACGCGATCCTGTTCAGCAAGGTGCGCCAGAATTTCGGCGGCAACCTTGAATATTTTGTAGGCGGAGGTGCCCTGCTTGACATTGATCTGCAGCGTTTCTTTTATGCCATCGGCATACCTATGTATCAGGGATACGGATTGTCTGAAGCATCACCGGTTATATCGGCCAATAATCCATCCAGACATAAGCTGGGGTCATCAGGTACCCTGGTGACCAATCTGGAACTGAAGATATGCGATGATAACGGAATGGAACTTCCCCCTGGTGAAAAGGGAGAGATAGTCATCAGGGGTGAAAATGTCATGACGGGCTACTGGAAAAACCCCGAGTCGACAAAGGAAACCATAAAGGACGGATGGCTGCACACCGGTGACATGGGATACATGGACCCTGACGGTTTTCTGTACGTGCTCGGAAGGTTCAAGAGCCTCCTGATCGGTGACGACGGCGAGAAATTCAGTCCCGAAGGCATTGAGGAATCCCTTGTGCAACACTGCAGTATGATCGAACAATGCATGCTGTACAACAACCAGAATGCTTATACAACGGCTCTGATTGTTCCGGGAATACAGGCATTGAAACACTATCTGGGTTCTCACAACATGAATGCCGATGCTTCCGCTGCCAAAGAGCTTATCCGGCAGGTTAAATCCCAGATTGACCAGTTTCTTCCGGGCGGTAAGTTTGCAGGTATGTATCCCGGCCGCTGGCTTCCCGCAAGCTTTGCCATTGTTGAAGAAGCATTCACGGAGGAAAATCATCTTATGAACAGTACGCTTAAGATTGTCAGGCCAAAAATTATCAGAAGGTTCCAGGCAAGACTCGATGAGATGTACACACCTGCGGGAAAGAATATATACAACGATGCGAATGTTAAGACAATTCTGGACTTGCTAAAATAAGGACGGCCGCAACAAAACCACCCATATATGCGTTTTCCGGATATGCCGGAATAAGCCGCAGTGCAACCGTGTATTTTGCGTACCATTTCGTTCATCAACCATTTAAACCTGTCAAACATGGATGGTCATGACAAACATATAATCTACAAGCTGCTGGAGCAAAGAATCCTGATCCTTGACGGGGCCATGGGAACGCTGATCCAGCAAGCCAAACCGGAGGAAAAGGATTTCCGGGGCGGACGCTTTGCGGACCATCCCTACCCCCTGAAGGGAAACCTGGACATCCTTTCCCTTACGCGTCCGGAGCTCATCAGACAGATACACAGGCAGTACCTGGAAGCCGGGGCTGATATTATCGAAACCAATACATTCAGTGCCAATGCCGTGTCCCAAGCGGATTATCATACGGAGAACCTTGTATACGAGATGAACTATGCCTCTGCAACCCTTGCCAGGGAGGCTGTCATGGAACTGGCTTCGTCAGGCAGGCCACTTTTCATTGCCGGTTCAATGGGACCCACCAACAAGATGGCCTCCATGTCGCCCGACATGAATGATCCGGGGTACCGTGCCATTACCTTCGACCAGCTGGCCGATGCGTATTATGAACAGGTAAGGGGACTGGCAGACGGGGGTGTTGACATGCTGCTCATTGAAACCGTGTTTGACACGCTGAATGCCAAAGCTGCCTTGTTTGCGGCTGACAAGGTATTCAGGGAAAAGAACCTGCATCTTCCCGTCATGGTCTCAGTCACCATCACGGATACCAGCGGAAGAACCCTGTCGGGTCAGACAGTCGAGGCATTTCTCAATTCGGTTTCGCATGTGAACCTGCTGAGCATAGGCATCAACTGTGCCCTTGGCGCCAGGGAGATGATGCCCTATATCGGAGAACTGTCAAAAAAGGCACCTTTTTACGTCAGCGCGCATCCCAATGCTGGATTGCCGAATCAGTTCGGCGGATATGACGACACCCCGGAGCTCATGTCATCCTACCTGCTTGAATTCTTTAAGAACGGATGGGTCAACATAATCGGAGGGTGCTGTGGCACGACGCCCGCACACATTAGCAGTTTTGCTGGTCTGGCTGCCGGGTACAGACCCAGGAAACTTCCTGACATTAAGCCTGCCACAAGGCTCAGCGGCCTTGAACCCCTGACAATAAGCCGTGAAGCCAACTTTGTCAATATCGGCGAGCGTACAAACGTGGCAGGATCGGCAAAGTTTGCCTCCCTTATCCGTTCAGAAAGGTTCCAGGAAGCGGTGTCCGTCGCGCTGGAACAGGTTGAAAACGGTGCCCAGATCATTGACATATGCATGGACGATGCCATGCTTGACGCAGAAAGGTGCATGGAACGGTACCTTAACCTGCTGGCTGCAGAACCGGACATCGCAAGAGTGCCTTTTATGATCGATTCTTCCAGATGGTCGGTCATAGAAAGGGGTCTTAAGTGCGTGCAGGGCAAATGCATAGTAAACTCGCTCAGCCTGAAGGAGGGCGAGGAGAATTTTGTAAGACTGGCGAAGCTTGTGAAACAATACGGGGCTGCCGTTGTTGTCATGGCCTTCGACGAGGAAGGGCAGGCCGACAGCTTTGAGCGGAGAATCGGCGTCTGCGGACGCGCCTACCGCATCCTTACCGAAAAAGCCGGGTTCCCGCCCCAGGATATCATCTTCGATCCCAACGTGCTTGCCATCGGAACGGGGATCGAGGAACACAACAATTATGCCGTCGACTTCATCAAAACCGTCCGGTGGATTAAGGAGAATCTGCCGCATGCCAGGGTAAGCGGAGGTATCAGCAACATTTCGTTTGCCTTCAGGGGCAACAATACCATCCGTGAAGCCATCCATTCCGTTTTTCTGTACCATGCCATTGAGGCGGGACTTGACATGGGAATCGTCAATCCATCGCTCCTGACCGTATATGACGATCTGCCCAAAGACCTTCTGACACTTGTCGAGGACATGGTACTGAACCGCAGGCCCGATGCCACTGAAAGACTCATTGCCTTTGACAGCAGCGTGCTGAAGCAGGATAAAAAAGAAGAGAAAAAGACCGACTGGCGATCAGGCTCTGTGGAGGAGCGCATACAGCATGCACTGATAAAAGGAGTGGATGAGCATATTGAGCAGGATGTGCTGGAAGCCAGGAACCTTTATGGAACATCCATTCAGGTGATCGAAGGGCCTCTGATGGATGGCATGTCGGTCATCGGGGATCTTTTCGGAGCAGGCAAAATGTTTCTTCCCCAGGTGGTGAAAAGCGCCCGTGTGATGAAAAAAGCCGTGGCCATCCTGCAGCCTTTTATGGAAAAGGAAAAAGAATCCGGCGAAGGCAACACCCCTGCCGCTGCCGGAAAAATACTGCTGGCAACCGTCAGAGGCGATGTGCACGATATTGGCAAGAA
>JAXDCR010000163.1:0-24775 GCA_034677845.1 Bacteroidales bacterium
GTTATCAGAAGATAATGCCGGATCATTGATCCTTGTGAGCCATCCGCGGATATTGTAACGATAGTCTACCTTCTGGACAAAACTTCTTGATCCGCTTGTCTGGTTTGAATGAAGGTATCTGGTGACAAGCTCCCCAACCTCGTTGTACTTAAAAGCATTTACAGTCACCTCCGCTTGGGAGTTGACGGTTTCCCTTATGGAGAGAAGACGGCCCGTATGGTCATATTCAAAGGTTTTTTCAAGGGTGATAGCCTCGCCACCCATAAAATGCTGCTCCTTGCTTTTCTGCACAAGGTAGGTGATCGGCTCATACAGGTTACTAATGACATCCTTGCCCTTCAGGTGATTTTCAGATATGCTCCTTATCAGGTGGCCGTACTTGTCGTAATAACAGGTTGAATAAAGAAGGTTGTCCGGGGTTGCATAGGACTCTGATGAAGATGCCACGACGCGTGTCATCCCTCCGGTAACCTGTCCCCTTGGCGTGGTATCAGCCACCTGGGCAAAGCTGTATGAGCCCCCGTCATAGGTTATCGATCTCAGGCTGTCACCCAGATTCATGTAGGTGATAAAGCTGTAATCATCATAATAGGTAATCCCCTGAATTTCAACCGTCAGCGAACCATTCGGGAAGGAGGCATTGTCATACGCATAATAGGTTGCCGAGCTGTTTCGTGTCTCACTCAGTGAGGCAGCGTTAATAGCTGCACGCACAACCGCGGTATCGGTGGTATAATTCCTGATTATGCCGGTAATCACCTGCCGGTTGAGTTTGTCGTACTTGATAAAGCTCCACTCATTTGACTGGGCTTGTTTGCTGTTCTGCGTGCATCTTAAACGATCACGACTGTCATAAAGCATCTTTATGGTGCCCCCGTCGGGTATCTTCTTTTTAACCATACGGTTACGGGTATCGTAATCATAATAGTAGCAGCGCGATGTGTCAGAGGGACCGCTTGCCTCGGGAGGAACAACACAGCGTAAACGGCCCATCTCATCGTAAATGTATGCCGTACGCAGCCATGCTGCATCAAGCAGCGAAGAGGTCTGTATCACCCTTCCCTGCTTGTCACTGTATTCACGTATCATGCTGCCATCCTCATTGGTGGTCTCCTTTACATACACGCTGCAGGTCGGGTAGGTAACTGAAGAAAAAGTGCCGTTTGCATTTACCTTCCATCCCTGGAGGGTAGAGCTGTTAACAAAGTAGCTCGTTTCAACAGGCTTGTTGCTCCATGCACTTCCGGGCCCGGTTTGAGTCAGCACACGGTTCAGGGGTGAGTTATCATAGCCGATCTGTGTATAGGCCCTGGTGTTCTGCTCAACCCCTTCAAGATTACCTGAATTATAATAAGCATCTACTGTCGAGGTGGTCACACCGGTGCGCAGGGCTCCGCTCTTTGATGCCGTATAGGCAAGCATCTTATAAATCTCCCTGCCATAGTCATCATATAAAAAAGGCTGAATGATGTCATTGCCCGAAGGTGTGGCACCCACAGCGACGTTCTGCAGCGGCCTGCCCAGTCCGTCATAATAGCTGATCTCCTCCAGGTGTTTGAAGGATGATGTTGGCACGCTGGTTTTGGCCTCACGGTAAGAGATAGTTTTTATGTAATTGCTTGCAGTGGAGCCGCCAACAGGTGTTGTGCCTGATGAAGCTGTGGGGACCGTGTATGAGCTGTTCTGTCCCTGTGCCGCTCCAATATAGGCCCTGAAGGAGCTACCGGCAATGGCATGAAAACCAGTGCTCATCTTTATCGATGTAGGATCTGAAACAACCGCTTTTCCCATGATCACATCATGAAGTACAACCTGACTGTAAAGGTAGGGAGATTTTATAAACACCTGTACCAAGGAAAAAGCAACCAGGAAAATGATCTTTGTGGTATATGGGCAGCTATGGACAATTCCTTTGTTCTTGAAATATAACGGAGGATACTTTTTCATATTCATTGAGAAATAGCGTTGAAAATTCATTTCCTTACGATACTTATACCGCGGGTGCTTTCCCCACTGCTGTTTTTCAGGCGAAGGTAGTAGGAGCCATATGGGATATCATTGAAGTCCATTCCCATGGTTGTGCCGGGAAGGTACTGTTCAACATATTGCTCCAACACGGTTTTGCCGTACTCATCGGTTAATTCAAGGATAAGCCTGCAAGGTTCGCCGGTCGAAAGGATCCAGTTAAGCCAGTTATCCACGGGATTGGGGTACACAACCAGCTCAACCTTATCAGGGTCGAGCCATAGAGGTGTTTTGAAGAACTCAACTGAAATGGTATCCCTGGAAGTACATCCCATGGGATCAGTTGCCGTTAGCCAGTACAAATATGTTCCTGGTAATCTATTTTCAGCCCTGGCAACAAATGTCGGATTCTCTGAATCATCCTGCCAGCGGTAGTTGGTGAAGGTTTCAGGAGCATGCAAAAGTAAAGCGCTGTCAACAGGGATTGTGGCATCATTTCCCAGAGAAAAACCCTTTGACGCTGCCATAGTTATTTCCATCGTATCAGAGCGGATGCAACCTAATTTGTCAGTCATCCGCACCTGATATTGACCGGGAGTATCAGCAATAATATAATAGACACCTGCAATTGTATCATTCCAGACAATGTTGCTATACTCGCGTTTAACACTCAGCAAGGTGGTTTCACCTTCACAAATGAAGGGAATACCTGTGATCTCGTTTTCCGGAGAGGGACAATTGGTGTATTTGGCAACAAATACATCCTGGTCGCCCAGGGATGAAATTTCATTTAGCGCTTTTTCAAGCTTGCCGTCAAAAGTGCCGGCAAGATAAAGGTTGCCCTTATGATCCAGGACGGCACAGCTTGCAAAATTACGTCCGTTGCCCGATATGCAATCTGCCCAGGTTGCATCACCCTGCGTCGAAAACTGTATGGCGAGCGCTGAACTGTTTTGCGATGCCGGTTCAACCATCAGGCTGTCTATTGTCAGGGTATCACCCACGCTACCGGTTATCAAAACGCCACCCACATTATCTGTCATTAGATTAATGGCATAATCATAGTACCATGTACCAAAGTTGCGACCCCAGATCAACTGACCATTTGGCAGGTATTTGATCAAAAAGCCATCGGTGTAACCATTGGAGAAAAGCGCTGTATCATTTACCCGCAAGCTGAGGTTGAAACTTCCTGCAACGTAAATATTATTACTTGAGTCCATCTGAAGCGAAGAGACACAGGCATATTCCTCGCCTGTGATCTGACTGCTCCACAGTGCTTCAAGGTCCTTGCCAAGGGCAATGATAAAAGCGTTTGCCCCGGAGTCAGACGCCTTTTGACCTGCCATAACATCACCCACTGCAAATGCCTCACCGCAAATTCCCGCAATGACCACCATTCCTGAATCGCTGACGGATAATGCCGTAGGAACATCATCTTCACTGCCTCCAAAGGCTATCAGTCGTTCGATTGTTCCTGACGGGTTCAACCTGGCTGTAAAAATATCCTTTCTTCCATGGCTTTTGATGGTCATGCTGCCTGCCGTGAGGCTGCCGGAAAAGATCCCCGCAGCGTAGATGTTATTGTCGCTATCGGTAGTGACAAGAAAAAGTGAGGCCGCTTCTGTGGGTAGGAGTGTTGTAAGCCATCCACATTTACCCCTGTCATCCATATTAAGTATAAACAACTTGGTTTCTTCACCCTTTACGTTGATGTCGCCAAAAGTAGCATCGCCAGTGATAAGTCCTCCTATGATAACATTGTTATCTTCGGATACTGCAAGACAGGTTGCCTGGTCGTTTCCCCAACCTCCGCCGCTCCACAATCCTTTCACATCGCCTTTCTCATCCAGTTTAGCAATAAACATATCACGGCTTCCTGCAGATCCTGTTTTTTCGCTGCCTGCAAATAATGTATCGGAAAAACTGCCTGCTACATAGATGTTGTTTTTACTGTCACAGTCAATACCACCTGTCATATCCCATGAAATACCCCCGAGCCGGGTGACCCATTGCCAACTCTTTTCCTGCTGTGACCAGCTGCTAAGGCTTAGTCCTGTCAGAGTAGAAAGGATCAGGAGTATTTTAATGGCTTGTTTCATCGTATGCATAGGCTAAGCATTATGGTTTATAATGGTAATCGTAAGACTTGAGAATATTGCCGTCGTTGTCCCTTACAAGTATGAGCCGTCCGTAATCATCGTAGTCATAATAGGTGGTCATGCCGTTGGGATCGGTCTGGGAGGTTAAGCCAACCTGGGGGCAGTAAGTATAGAGTGTTACCTGGCAGGTTTTATTGTTGAGGAGTGCACTCAAAGTTGACTTGATGCTCGTTACCTTTGCGCTGACACTTGAGTAGGTTCTTGCAGAAGGCAGGTTGCTGTTAGTCTGAAGATAGCTGATCAAAGATGAATAGGCTGCTGACAGATCGCTGAAACTCATCCCCTCAACTTTCAGCACGGGTTCTGATTGGTTATATCCCCATACGATTGAAACCGGGTCAGAGATGCGCGGTGTGTATTGCTGCAAGTTATTTTTTGAATCATAGGAATTGTACTTTATATACCGTTTGTAGCGATAATCCTTTTGAAATACCCCGGATGTGTTTACATTGCTAACCGTAAAGCCTGTTATGGGTGAGACGATCTCAAGCACACTTACAGAATCAACATCAAAGCCTCCGGAAGTCAAAACCTTGTATTTATTAAGAATCCCTCCGGTTGTGTAAGCTGTACCGCTTATTTTAACTGTGTTATATTGTTCAATTACCGCAGCTTGCATGTTTTTATTCCTCATGGCATCAAGTACTGTATTATCAGTTTGTGTTTTACCGGAAAGAACATAGTCCTGTGGATAGCGGGTGGTTACAATGAGCGAATCACCCTTGCTGTTGACTGTTTTTGTCCTGTTGACTTGTTGGTGGATGAGATTGTCATAGTAGTAATTGGTGGTTATAGTTAGCATTTTTGTTGTGTCTTCCTGATCATAGACCTTTTCTGTCTTGCTTACAAGGTAATTATCGTCTGAGGCAATGTCATAGGGAGAGTAGTAATACAAGTTCATTGTCTCGCAATCATTTTCATAGGCCCATGTGGTATAATACTGTTCTGCGACAAATCCAACATTCTCATAGATGCTTTCAGCAAAAGGAGAATTGTATATGTAACTTTCCATTGCTACCGGCAGGTACGTTCCGCTCGTATTATGTGCAAATACCGACTTTTTGCTTAACTGGCCCCTGGAAAAAAACCTGCTTTCCCTTCTGCCTTTTGTGGATGTCAGTAAAGTCATATCATAAACATCTGGGTTAAAAGTGTATTCAAATACCGTTTTACCGATGTTGTTTGATCCGTTGCCGATAAATTCAGTAACCCTTGGATATACTACCAGTGAGCCGTCATAGGGAATAATGTCAGAAGTCGGATTGGAAATGAATGTCCTTTCCCTTTTTGATGCCAGTTCATAATGAATTTCGCCACTCTGCTCGTATTGGATTATTTCCTCTGACATATGTTCAATACGATAATAGAAGTCCGGTTCAAGAAAATTCCTTACGCCGGCATCATATATATAAGTCCTTAATATTGGGGTGCCCGATGATTCAGTGAAATTTTTAATAGCTCTGATACGAAGACCACCCGCATAAATAATCTGCTGTGATTCGTTAGTATATCGGTTTGCTTCATATTCGAATTCTGTATATCCACCTGTCGGATAATATATTTTCTTCAGAATATTCGCTTGTATGTAAGAAGTGTCAACATCCCGGTTATTATTACTTATCTGAATAACAGTTGGTAAGCTTGATGCCCAGGCCTGATAATCATCAATCTCGGTGGCAGGTATTAAGGAATTATTACCAGAGGCATGGTTATAATAGCCCCACAGGTCGCATTCAAGAGAGTTTCTTGCAGGCAGGTTGATGGATGTTTCATACTGAAACCGGTATCTTTCTATAAGCTGGTCTGACTTATCCAGTATGCTTAGCGAATCAAGTTTCAGCCGGTTGCTTGTAAAATAGCTATAATGGAATTGAATCTTTTTTAAAAGGTCGTAACTACTTGTCTGGTAATTATATGTATACACTTTAATATCCTTCAGGCTATAACAGGCAGGTAGATCTGATCGGGAGTTATCTGACCTGGTAAAGACTATTTTGCCATTTTTGAACTTGATGACTGAGGGCAAACATTCGGTGGTATTATTGACATTGCTTCCCTGAAAATGTTGGCTGAGACCTGGCGTAGCGTAATTGGCATTGGTGACAAGATCGGTTAAGGTAACATGATACGAGTAGCTGTTAAGGTAAAAGCTTTGGGTCGTGTATTCAAAGAATACGGAATCCCTCCTGTTTTGCGAAATGATAGTATCAACTCTCCATGCGGTGACACCACCAATGCCCAACTCATTGGTAGAACCTTCCCGGGACGACTGGCTCTTTCCGAATGCGTGATAATTACCGGATTCATCAATGATATTAAACATCAAACGGTTGCTGCTCGTGTATTTATCTTCGATTTTAACCGGAGAATAGGGTAGCTGCTTAATTTCCATATCATCTTGCCCGTTAAAAAAGAATTTTCCCGATCTCCCCGGAAGGCTGAAGGAATAAATATCAGGCTCAGTGTCAACAGCGCCTGTGGCGACGTTATTTAAATATGTAATGTCATCACACATATCGAAAACATAGTTTTCCTGCATCAGGTTACCATTGAGATATCCAGAGGTACCTTCATCATCGAAAAGGCCCATTACCTTTCGTGTTATAATGGCACCTGCATCAAGTGACCATCCAAGTCCTACCCAGCTTGCAATGTCAGCAACCCTGATGCCGTTAGCATGATATGCCAGTGTTATCGGAACCGAAATACTGCCGGATTGTATTGTGTATATCGGAATTGATATATCAGGCACGCCTGTGAAATGATTAACAGGTATATCGCCAAATTTTGCCTGAGCGGCAGTGTTGGGGGCCAAAGGAAATACTTTTGGCAAAACAGCATCAATGCCATCCATAAAATAGGAGTCCATCTGGTCCATAAAACCTGTATCAATTGGAATAATGATGGAATCATTTATAGGCTTGGCTTTAACTGCCGGTTGACAGTAAACCTTCACGGTGAAGGCTGATAGAATAAACATCCAGATTAGATAGAGTCTCTTCATGAGAGCTTTTATATTTGCAGTTGACATCATAATGCCTATACTTTAAAATCAAGACTTTTACTGAGTCTGTCTGATTTTTTCCATTTCCTGCCTTAACAGTTCAATTTTTTTATTCTGCTCAATGATGTAAAGAGTCAGTTCTTCAATTTTTCTTAGCAGAAGGTCATTCGTTTTGGCCAGGTTTTGGCCCTGGGTGGCAAATTCTTCAACCGATGGGATCCCCGGAAGGTGCCTGTTTTTCTTTAAGAAGTCTTCCAGGTCGGGCAGTGGCATGAGCTTGTAATCAGGTTCAAAAACAAAATCAGATCCGATATTTGAAATCACCTCCACCTCTGTGGCATAGATTTTTCCGTTTACGGTAAGCTTGGATCCTGATATAGGATTAGCCGTCCCGATTCCGACGCTGCCTGCCGTGTAATAAATGTTGTTTCCGCTGGTCTGCCATGTGGTGGAAGAAGATGAAGTTGTGAACTGCACATCGTTTCCATAGCCTGTACCAACGCTATTTGTGGCATAAGCCCTTACATGATAAGTTGTGTTGGCAGTAAGACCTGTAATAGAACTTGTGAAGGAACCGGTACCTGATCCATCGGTTGTTTTGCTATTTGCCGTTGTCGGATTGGATGAGGTACTCCAACACACGCCTCTTGCTGTAACGCTTGCCCCGCCGTCGGAAGTTACATTACCCCCGCTGCTTGCCGTAGTTTGCGTGATCCCGGTCACGTTTGTGGTGGTTAAAACAGGGACTACGGGGCTTGAAGAAGTGGTAAACTGAATATCGCTACCGTAACCTGTTCCAACACTGTTGGTGGCATAGGCACGCACGTGATATGTCGTATTTGCCGAAAGACCCGTGATGGCACTTGTGAAGGAACCTGTGCCAGACCCATCTGTTGTTTTGCTGTTTGCCGTTGTCGGATTGGATGAGGTGCTCCAACACACGCCTCTTGCTGTAACGCTTGCCCCGCCGTCGGAGGTTACATTACCCCCGCTGCTTGCCGTGGTTTGTGTGATGCCGGTCACTGATGTTGTTGTTATTGTCGGCAAGGATGCAGAGCCACCAAATGATGAATACGGCAATCCGCTGCCGGAATTATACAGCTGCGCTACCTCTGACGATGACAGCACCCTCTTCCAGATACCCAGCTCGTCAATCCGGCCATAGAATGCTTCCGGGGTTGAATGACTATCAGAACCAATATAAACAGCTGGAGGATTAGAAGTAATATCATATGCCGTAAAGGTACCAACGGAAGTTCCATTTCTGTAAAATGTAACGGAGGTACCGTTCTTTACCATCACCACATGATACCAAGTATTAAATGAAAAGGACATCACATCCGTTAAAGTCAGTGAAGACCCGGCATACCAGCCCAAATAGTAGTTTCCTGACGATACATATTTAAGATAAAACTGAGGCCCATCTTGATACCCCCAGATGTTTCCATAACCATTTGCTGTGATATCACCCGTTAGATTAATCCAGGCTGAAATTGATAACGTACTGGTGGGACTGATTGTCCAGTTGTCGTGATCATTGAATGTCACCATTTGGGTAGACCCATTAAACGAAAAGGCTGTGTTGATTTTTCCTGATGCCGAGTAGGTGGCGCTAACCGAACTTGAATTGTTATTGCCAACAGCATCTATTACCTGACCTGATGATTCGTCAAGCTTGTAATACTCTTCCAGGTTGGTTAACAGGGTAGTCTGGCTTTCAACTTTAGAGTGGGAAAACAAAAACAGACAGGTTACCAGAATTGATATCTTTTTCATATACAATAATTATTGGTGATCGAAATAAAAGCATATATATACAAGACAAATATCATCCGTATCATATACCGCATTATCAATCAGCCACTCAACTTCACAATCCCCGGTATTCTATTGCCGGAATCTGCTCACCTTTCCACTTAACTTCTTCAGAATCAACCCCGGCAATTAAAGAATATTTATGCTTAGCAATAATAATAAATATTCAATATTAAACCAAATTTTTAACAGGAAATTATGGAATTTCTTGCATAAATATTATAAAGCCACTTACGGGCACCAATATTATCAAACGGATCCATGAAAAACTCATTGGTGATAAGGGCTATATCACCCATCAATACGAAAGGAGATGATCTGTTAATATGGAATTTTATCATTTTGAATTGAAGCTATAAACACATTAAACTTGAACAACACATATACAAACCCTTCCGGGAAGAACAACGGAACAATCCACCGCAGCATTTGTTTCTACTGGTGATCGTAATTCGGAGGAAGCGTTGTACTTTTACATCAGTCGGGACAGACCCTGATTCCTTAATGTATGACTGAACTTTGTGCCCTGGCGTCCGGAAGTAACGGAAACTGTTATTACATCGGGAACAGTACTGAAGCCGTGCTGATCGATGCCGGAATTTCCGCCCGGAGAATTGTTACGCGGATGAAGGAGCGTAACCTAAATCCCCTTGCAGTCAAGGCCATCTTTATCAGCCACGAGCATTCGGATCATGTCAGCGGGGCCAGGGTACTTGGGAAGAGGCTAAACGTACCGGTCTACCTTACCGTGAAGACATTCGCAGCTATATATCCTGTGCACAAGCCGCTGGCGCCCCGGTTTTTCAATCCCGGTGAAAGAATTGCCATCGGCAGTATTACCGTGCATCCTTTCCTTAAGAACCACGATGCCGCTGAACCCTGTTCCTTCAGGATTGAATGCGGTGGCCGACATATCGGAGTGTTTACCGATATCGGCAGCTGCTCGGATCAGCTGGTGCATCATCTCGGTCTGTGCCATGCGGTTTTCCTTGAAACCAACTATGACGAGAAGATGCTTTGGGAAGGCCGCTATCCCTGGCCTCTGAAGAAAAGGATCGCTTCGGACAGGGGACATATGTCAAACGATCAGGCTTTTGAGCTGCTTGAAACGCATTCAGGCGGCAACCTGCGCGTGGTCTTCCTGAGCCATTTGTCTGCCGAGAACAATACGGTTGATACCGCAAGGGAGCGGTTCACGGGCGTGAGCGACAGGGTGGCTGTTTACCTGACTTCACGCCATGCTCCCGGGGAAGTTGTCACCCTATGAGCAGTACCTTGGCACCTGCGATCCTGCGGTTCTTGATATCCAGTATGGCTTCATTGGCCTTGTCAAAAGGGTATTCCTGAACATCGGGCAGAAACCCTATCTCGTCAGCCTCCCGCAAAAATGCAGTCACATCGTTGCGGCTCACGTTGGCAACACTTTTAATTTCCTTTTCCATCCACAGGTGAGTGGGGTAATCCAGGCGCAGCAGCACCTCCTTGTCCACCTCCTCTTTCCGGATGGCGTTGATGACAAGCCTGCCCCCCGGTCTGAGCCATTGCAGCGAATTCAGTAAAGGTTTCCATACGGGTGTCGTATCAATTATGCAATCCGGCGGATACGGCGGTTTGTCGTGGCTGTCGCCCGCCCAGGCTGCGCCAAGTGACAACGCAAATTCCCGTTCACCCTGGTCACGGGCAAACACGTAGACTTCACTGCCGGGAAAACGGTGTATGGCAAGCTTCAGCACCAGATGGGCGGAGGCCCCGAAACCTGTCAGGGCCAGCCGTTGCCCGTCACTCATATTGCACAGGGCAAGGGAGCGGTAACCTATCGCTCCCGCGCAAAGCAGCGGTGCCGCCTGTGAATCCGAAAATCGGTCCGGTATCGGGTAAGCAAAATCTTCGGGGACAACCATATATTCAGCATAACCGCCATCGGCATCCCTGCCTGTCGCTTTGAAATCCGGGCACAGGTTCTCCTGTTGCGACAGGCAAAATGCACATTTCCCGCAGGAATGGTATATCCAGGCTACTCCCACGCGATCCCCCTCCCTGATGTCCTTTCGCCTGCCCAGGTGTCTTTCCGCGATTCCGACAACCTGGTGCCCGGGTACGACAGGATATTTTGGCGGGGGTGTCCGTCCTTCGATCTCATCGATCTCTGTGTGGCATATGCCGCAGGCTTTTATCCTGAGCAACAGCTCACCGGTCTCCGGCTCGGGCTGCGGCAGGACAACCTTCTCCAGGGGCTCTGTCACCACTGCCAGGTCACTGCGCTTGTTTATTATCCAGGCTTTCATAGGTGCTTGTTCTTGGCTTTCAGGGGATCAGATGACCGGGAGCTCCCAGCCATTGTGGTACACAGGCCTCACCAGTTGGTTTGCCGTCTGGGTGGTGAAAAATTGCCTGGATGCATCCCAGTATACTTTTTCTCCGGTCCGGTATGCAATGTTACCCATCTGTGCCACCAGGGCCACTGCCGCTCCGACACCGATGCCGGCATGCAGCCGTGAGGCGTCGTTATTCTGCAGGCAGTCGATAAAATTACGCACATGCAGGTCAAGACCCACCCCCACATTCTTCTGCAACGGCACCGCTTCCATCCTTTGTTTTTCAGGAAAGACCTCCCATCCGTTGCGGTCAAGCACAAGGGTACCGTTCTCACCGGTGTATGCCATTCCGTGCGGCCGGTTCCAGTTGCCGAGGCCGATGCCGATCGTATGTTCCCAGGTGAGGGTGAAATCGCCGAAATCATAAACCGCGGTCATCGTATCGGGTGTCACCATATCGTCCCCGGGGAAGGCGTATTTTCCGCCCGATGCCATGACAGAAAGCGGAGTGGTCCTGTCCATCCCGTAGAGGATATAATCTATCAGATGCACCCCCCAGTCTGTCATCAGTCCCCCTGCATACTCCCAGTACCACCGCCAGGTAAAGTGAAAGCGGTTCCTGTTGAACGGCCTGAGGGGAGCGGGACCAAGCCACATGTCATAGTCTACGCCTGCCGGTACCGGTTCATCCGGAACCTTTGGAACCGCCCCTTTCCAGTCCACGTACGACCACGCCTTACAGCTTCGTATGCGTCCGAGCCTGCCGGACCTGAGGAAGGCCACTGCGTCGGTGAAGTGGGGCTGGCTGCGCTGCCACTGTCCCACTTGCACCATCTTTCCGTAACGGGCAACTGCCTGCTGCATGATATGTATTTCAGCAATCGAGTTGCCGATAGGTTTTTCAAGGTAGACGTGTTTGCCGGCGGCCAGTGAGTCCGCCAGCTGCAGACAGTGCCAGTGGTCAGGGGTTCCGATGATGACAACGTCGATATCCTTGTTTTCAAGCATCTTTCTGTAATCGCCATACAGTACAGGCACTTTGACGCCCAGTTTTTCAAGGTCTCCCACCCTTTTTGTAAGCACGTTGCGGTCAATGTCGCACAGGGCGGCACAGCTGACCTCCGGATTTTTGAGAAAGGAGACAAGGTTGCTGTATCCTTGTCCGTTGGCTCCTATGAGTCCCACTCTTATCACATCACCCGGAGCCACACGGCGCATGGCACGCGGATATGCTCCCCGGAATGCCGCGGTGCCTGCAGCTGCCAGCGCAGCTGCCTTGATGAAACTTCTTCTTGAATGATCCATCGTGTCATAGTTTGGGTTCCCATCCTTTCTCATAGGTCCGCGACCAGTATTGCATAGCGGCGGGGTTTTTGAGGATACGGCCGTTGCTGCTGTCAATTTCAAGGTCAGTGCCGGTGCGGTAGGCTATGTTGGCCAGGTGTCCCAGTAATGTGCTTATGGCCCCTTCCGTGATGGGCATATGTTGCTCTGCGGCCTTACCCCTGATGGTGTCAATGAAGTTGAGTATGTGTTGTCCGTCCATTGATCCAGCCCCGCCGGGCTGTGTTGTCTGGCTGGTTTCGCCCGCCTTTACCTCGCGGACCAGTTTGCCTTCCCTGTCAAAAACCTTGTATCCGTTTCGGGTGATATAGGCTGTGCCTGTTGTTCCGTAAATGATGCTTCCCCGGTCGGAGCCATAGGTGGCGTAGTTGTTCCTGCTTTTGCCGTCCCACTTGATAAGTTTGTTGGCTTCAAACAGGAACCCGGCATCCATGGTATCATACATCTGCCAGCCGTCGTCCCTGAAATGTTGTTTGAATGCATTCACGGAAACCTTGACAGGGTAACCGACCTGCAGGGCCCAGCGGCAGATGTCGAGCTCGTGTACCGCGTTGTTTCCGGTTTCTGCGGTGCCATACTGCCAGAACCAGTGCCAGTTGTAATCGAAATACACGTCCATATAGGGTTCACGGGGGGCGGGGCCCTGAAAAAGTTCCCAGTTCAGGGTAGGGGGCGGGTCAACCTGCCGTGGAACAGGCACCATTGCCCTCTGGTTTATATAAAATGCCTGTCCCATGTAAGCCTCCCCGATCAGTCCCCCGTGTATTTCGCTGATGACCTCACGTGATTCAGGTGCAGAGCGCTGCTGGGTGCCCATCTGCACCACCCTGTTATATTTCTTCTGAAAACCGACGAGCAGCTCACCCTCGCGGGGATTATGGCAGCATGGCTTTTCAAGGTACACGTGCTTGCCCGCCTCAAGGGCCATGAATGCCGCCGGCGCATGCCAGTGGTCAGGCGTGGCGATGACGACGGCGTCCACCTCTTTTTCATTAAGTATCTTTCTCAGGTCAGCCTCCGCTTTGGGCTGCTGTCCCATTTTGGTCGTAACTGCGGACTGCGCATCCATAAGCCTTTTGGCATCAACATCGCAAACATGGGTTATATTCAGATGCTCTGTCAGCCGTGGCATTGCTTCCATCAGGGCATTGAAGCGCCTGTAGCAGCCAATCATGGCAATGTTGACCCGGTCATTGGCGCCGGTAATGCGTGCATAGGAAGAACGTGAAAATCCGATTCCGCCAATTGTCAGAGATGCCATGCCCAGCGATGTTTTTCTGATGAAATCCCTTCTTGAATGACTGTCTTTTTCCATTTCCTTCATTGGTTTATCCGTTTTTATGGCAGTTCGAGTATTTTGATGTTGCGGAACGAGACCTCGCTGCCGTGTTCCTGCAGCAGGATGTTGCCTTCCTCCGCTTCTCCGAAGAGGGGCCAATCTCTGTACTTACTGTAGGCCACCAGAGCTTTCCATTGCTGCGTTGCCCTTTCATATTCAACGACCTTGCATCCGTTCAGCCAGTGCTCTACCCTGTTGCCGTTGACGACAATCCTCGCCCTGTTCCAGCGCCCCACGGCATTCACATATTTGACAACGGGCAGGTAGGGATTGAACAGCTGGCCGTTTGCCGGGATAAGGTCATACAGCGAGGCCAGGGTGCGGTTGCCGTTGACCCCCAGTTTGGCATCCGGATGGTTGTTGTCATCCAGGATCTGGAATTCGCAGCCGATGGCCGACCCTTCGCCCTGGTTCAGTTCCGTGTCGACAAAATATTTGATGCCGCTGTTGGCACCGGTGGTGATCCTGAAATCCACCTCCAGGATGAAGTTGCCGTATTTTTCCGTGGTGACAATGTCACCGCCGGCAGCGGATTCTCCGCCGCCGGATGCCTGCACGGTGAGTTCACCGTTTCCTGTTATCCATCCCGTGGCAGGAAAACTGTCAGACCTTGCCCCTCTCCATCCGGAGGTGGTCTGACCGTCCCACAGCAGCTTCCATCCCTGCCGCACCTCGTCATCCGTCAGCCTGTTCCTGAGGTAGCTTACCTCAGGCGCCGCCTGTTTGCCGGCCTTTTCGTAATCATCCTGGTCGGCCTCCCTGATATTTATGTTCCTCCATTGCACCTTCCTCCCTGCCAGTGCGCTGTCTGTTATGGCATGCACCTGCAGGGCTATGAATCCCGTCTCCGTTGTTTCCTCGACCAGGTTGGCACACGGGATGTCATTGATCCATGTGAGGATGTGGTTTTCCCATGCCAGCACCCGGTAGCGGTTCCATTCCCCTTTTTTATATGCCTGTTTGGCAGAAGGGTTGTATTCAAGCGGATACCGCCACCCGTTTCGGCCTTCATCGTAGATGCCTCCTGACCAGGCACGCGGTGAGTTGTCGCATTCGATCTGCAGGCCGTGCACCCTGCCGTTCTCGTACTCAGGGAAGCTGTGGCTGCGTATCTGAACCCCGGAGTTGAGTCCCTCTTCCATCTTCATCTCGTATTCGAGAATGAAATTCGTATATTCCCTACCTGTCGTCAGAAAGCTGTTGGCTGAACCAGGGGTTGATATCCCGGTGATGCATCCGTCTTCGGCAGCATAAGGAGCGGTTCCGTTCAGCACTTTCCAGCCTTCGAGACTGCTGCCGTCAAAAAGGGCAACCGTTTTTTTGTCAGCTGTCTGTCTTGCACAGGCAACTGACAGGCACCACAAGATGAGGAGCCATATTCTGGTGTTCATAGTCAGGAGAATTGATTTGGGCATACTTAAAGATAGTCATTCGTATCAGAAGTTGAAATAGTTTCTGGCATTGAAATAACAAATATCTTCGATCATTTTGCCCAGCAGTGGCATGTCCGCCGGTATCTCCCCGTTCTCCACGTCACGGCCGATCAGATTGCAGAGGAGCCTCCTGAAGTATTCATGCCGGGGGTATGACAGCAGACTGCGTGAATCGGTCAGCATGCCGATGAAGCGGCTAAGCAGTCCGTGGTTTGACAGGCAGTTAAGCTGTTTTTCCATTCCATCTTTCTGGTCCAGGAACCACCAGGCCGATCCATACTGTATTTTTCCCGGCATGCTTCCGTCCTGAAAATTGCCTGCCATGGTGGCCAGTACCTCATTGTCGGAGGGATTCAGGTTGTAGAGGATTGTTCTGGCCAGGCAGCCTTCCCTGTCGAGCCTGTCCATAAAGCGGGCAAGAGCCTCTGCCACCGGGTGATCACCTATTGAATCGCCGCCTGCATCAGGTCCCCCTGACCTGAACAGCCTGCTGCAGTTGTTGCGCAAAGCCCCTATATGGTACTGCTGTGTCCATCCGCTGCGGTGGTCCATCACTGCCAGGTCGTGGAGGATAAGGGCCATGAATCCCTCTGCTTCCCGGGAACCTGCCTTGCCGCCCGAAATGACCTTCCTGAGTAGCCTGTCGGCCGCATGCTCACCCGGACCGGCATCCGGGAATACAGAAATGCCGTGATCTGAAAGCCTGCAGCCATTGGCGCTGAAATAATCATGCCTTTTTTGCAGGGCGTCCAGCAACGTGGCATAACCTGTTACTGTGATTCCGGATGATTCTGAGAGTTTTTCCAGATAATCCCTGAACCGGTCGCTGTCACCTATTGCCATCACCTTGTCAGGTCTCCAGGCGGGTATGACACGGACAGCGCAACCACTTTCCTTAAGCATGCCGTGGTATGCAAGGTTGTCCACCGGGTCATCGGTTGTACAGACGACTTCGACTTTCATCCTGCTGAGAAGGGCCAGAGGCCTGAAGTTCTCCTGCTGCAGTATGGCTGATGTCATTTCAAAGACGGATGCCGCGTTGAGGGGACTGAGCAGGTCACGGATACCGAAGTACCGCAGCAGTTCAAGGTGGGTCCAGTGATAAAGGGGATTGCGGAGGGTATACGGAACGGTCTCCGCCCATTTCATGAATTTCTCCCTGTCAGGGGCATTGCCGGTGATGAAATACTCAGGTATGCCATTGGCGCGCATGGCCCTCCATTTGTAATGGTCGCCGTGGAGCCATGCCTGGCTGATGTTTGCGAAATTCCTGTCAAGGGCCAGCTGCTCCGGTGACAGATGGCAGTGGTAGTCAATGACGGGCATGGGGGCCGCATGATTGTGGTAAAGGTAAGATGCAGTCTTTGTCTGCAGCAGGAAATCATCATCTAAAAAAGGCTTCATAACTTCATCGGATTAATGATTAGCATGGGTTTCAGCTTCAGGTTGCGGTGTGTCCAGGTCCACCACCCTCTTCATGCGGGGATTGATGAGTTTCATCAGCATCCAGGCCAGCAGGTACGATGAACCTGCCAGGATGAACAGGATGGTATAACCGGTGCGGATACTGCCCAGTCTTTCAAAATATGCCAGCAGGTTACCTGTAAAGGTGGAAAGAAGTGCACTGCCTGCCGCACCTGCCATTCCGCCGAAGCCTGTGACACTTCCCACTGCCTTTTTGGGGAACATGTCAGACACTGTCGTGAAAAGATTGGCCGACCAGCCCTGGTGCGAGGAGGCCGCCAGGCTTATGAGTGCGATGGCACCCCAGAACCTCATGCCTCCGAGCTGGACAAAGACCACCGGTACCACCAGACAGCCGAAAATAAGCATTGTCGTGTACCTTGCCCGTGAAATGACAACACCCCTGGAGATCATGTAAGATGACAGCCAGCCGCCGGAGACACTGCCGACCGTGGTTGCCGTGTAAATCACTGCCAGGGGCAGGCCGAACCTTGAGAAATCACCCATCTCAACACCCTGCACCTTTGAAAGCCAGCCCGGTATCCAGTAAAGGTACAGCCACCAGATCGGGTCGGTAAGGAGTTTGCCGACAAAAAAGGCCCACGTCTGCCGGTATTTAAGCAGGCGGATCCACGGTACGCCGGTTTTTTCTTCAGGTTCGCTGTCACTGAGGATATGGGCATGCTCACCTGCACTCAGCCGTCTTTGCTTCTCGGGCACCTCATAAAAGATGAACCAGAAAGCCAGCCAGACCATTCCCACAAGTCCCGTCAGCATGAATGCCCATTTCCATCCTAGTGACACGGCAATCAGCGGCACCAGCACCGGCGCCAGCACCGCGCCGATATTGGTGCCGGAATTGAAAATCCCTGTCGCCAGCGCCCGTTCCCGTTTCGGGAACCATTCTGCGGTGGCTTTTATGGCTGAAGGGAAGTTGCCGGCTTCGAAGAGGCCCAGGAAAGCCCTTGCTGTTCCGAAGCCGAACGGTGCCCTGGCAAGGGCATGGGCAATGGCAGCAACGCTCCAGCCAAACAACGACAGGGCATAACCGATGCGTGTGCCCAGGCGGTCAATGATCCGCCCTGCCACCAGGAGTCCCACTGCATAGGCAATGCTGAAACAAGTTATTATATACCCGTAAGCTTCCTCACCGATACCCAGCTCTGCCTCGAGCGTGGGTTTGAGGATGCCGATGACCTGTCGGTCAAGGTAGTTTATCGTGGAGGCAAAGAAAAGCAGGGCGCAGATGGTCCATCTGTACCTGCCGATAGTCTGACCGGCGTTTCCCATAGTTTTATGTATATAATCCAGTTAGCAAATCATTCAGGTGGTCCATTGACCCGGTTCCGGCATTCAGAGTACCCGGGATGTCTGGAACTTTTGTGTGCTGGCCCATAAACCCAGTGCAGGGTTTGAGATGTAAAATATTTCTTCACCGCCGGCAAGGGTATTGTATCCTTCTTTGAGTTTTGCGGGGTCGTACCTTGACATCATCTGTGCAGGGTCAGCGTAGCAATAACCTGCCTTTTCGATTTCTTCCCTGCTGAGGAGGCCGGGGCACCAGGTGACAGTAAACCTTCCTTCTGTGCTGCCGTGAATCAGGTGGGCGGCTACGCCCAGGTTCTTCTTCAGGTCTTCATTTGACTCTGCCATGCGAAGGATTTCGGATCTTCCGTTATATCCGTATTTGCGGATCAGCCGGTCAATCTCCCTGTCCTCACCGAATTCACGCACCCCCGGGCCGAGTATGATCAGTTCTGCATTGTCGCCGAGGGCCATCCGGGTGCGGTATATGGCTTTATTTCCCAGCCATGTGCTCCTGTATTCCATAGGGTCAAGGTACACAACTGCTTTTTTGAAGGCATTCTCCGCCAGGTTGATGTTGACTTTCGCTGACAGTGCTGCCGCCAGTGTGAACACTTCTTCGTCATCCCCTGCAAAGAATCCCCTGATGACCGTTTTGGCGTCACGTCCGCCTTCCACCACTGTCTGCAGGTATACAACGGGAAGGTGGCTGAGGAAGCGCTGTGAGGCCTGGTTGAGCAGCTTTCTGACCGGATTGTCGGTTTTGCCCATCAGGCGCTCCATGCCATATACCGCTCCGATGTAATGGCTTTTATGTATGCCTTCGGCACCGCCGGTTCCAATGAACAGGTTCTTGTTATATCCTGCCATACCGGCCACTTCGTGTGGCACCACCTGGCCCACGGACAGTATAAGGTCGTATCCGCCCTCACAGACTGTCCTGTTCAGCTGCGCCGGCCAGTCGAAACGGAGCGAGCCGCCCGTGATCTCAGCCACGAAACTGTCGCTCAGCCGGCCAAGGGTGACAACCTCCTGCCGCCAGTTGTGCACCAGGAACAGGGAAGCCGGAATACCCGGAAACATGGTCACCAGCTGCCCGGGTGTCATGGGTGTGTGGGTTCCCAGTGCCGGAAGGATGGCTTTCAGAGCATTCCCGTAATACCGGTACACCAGACCGGTGATTTCACCCGCATGGGAATGGAACCGGGTGAAGTCAGGGGGTATCACAAGCACCTTCCTGCGCGGCCCAAGACGGTCAAGCGTGTCAGAAACGGCATTTCTGAGGTCGTCCGCTGAGAGGACTGTTCTTTCTGAACCTGTCCGGTAATATATCATGGCCAGTTGTGGTGTGTGCCTGTCAACCTGTGCTTTTATCTATACCCCGCTGTAGGCGTTGAAACCCCCGTCAACCGGAAGGACTATGCCGGTTATGAAAGAGGAGCTTTCCGACAGAAGGAACAGAACCGCCCCCTGAAGTTCCTCCACATTTCCGTATCTGCCTGCCGGAGTGGCAGCTATTATCTTCCTACCCCTGTCTGTCGGCTGCCCTGTTTTTTCATCGACAAGAAGGAAGCGGTTCTGGCTGGTGAGGAAAAAACCCGGGGCGATGGCGTTGACCCGGATTCCGGTTTTGGCAAGGTGAACTGCCAGCCACTGCGTGAAGTTATTTACGGAGGCCTTGGCGGCAGAATAGGCAGGTATGCGTGTCAGGGGACGAAAGGCATTCATGGAGGAAAAGTTCAGTATGACCCCCTTCCCTTTCTTGGCCATATCCCGGGCAAATACCATGACCGGCAACAATGTTCCGGTAAAGTTGAGGGTAAAGACCTTTTCAAAGCCTTGCAGGTCAAGGCCGAAAAAGCTTCCCTCCAGATCTTCCCCGGTGCACCGGAGGAGCTGTTCGGATTTTGTCGTGGCCAGGGGTGAGTTACCCCCAGCCCCGTTTATCAAAAAGTCTGCATCTCCCAGGTTCTCCCGTATATACTCTGCTGCCTCGAGTAATGATTTTTTATCCGTAACGTCCGCCCTGACCCCCAGGCAGGGAGTTCCATGGCGTGACACCAGGTCGGCTGCCAGAGTGCGTGCCGATTGCCAGTCCACATCCACGATGGCGGTCCTCACTCCGGAAGCTGCCAACGCCTCGCAGACGGAACGGCCGATAATACCGGCTCCGCCTGTGATGATGCAGGTTTTGTTTCTCAGGTCGGGAAAGTTGATGGTTGCCATTTTTTGAATTCAGTTATGATCTGCCGGGTTCGTTTTGCAGTCGGATGCTTTATTTCACCAGGGATCCGCTTTCAGGCTCATTCAGGGAGTTGCCTTCGTGATCCTGTCAGGAGTGTAGACATCTGTTTCGGGTGTGGTCTGTATTCATTCAGTAACAATTAAATCTCTTCTACATAGTCAAGGTCCTTGCCGTATGTCTCCTCCGAACGGAATGCCGACCAGAGGGCAACACCGATGAAGAGTATGCCTGTCAGCACCCCTGACCACCATAATCCTGTCACCGGCTCCAGCGATCCCAGCATCAAAGTGATCAAGATGGTGGCACCCCTGACGAAGTTGGGGGCGGTGGTTGTCACCGTTGCCCGCAGGTTGGTGCCGAACTGTTCGGATGCCGCGGCGATGAATACGGCCCACAGACCTCCCATCGGTATGCCCGTCAGAAACAGCACCGCATAAAGCCAGAAAGGATTGGTGCCGGCAAGGGAAAAATAAACCACGGTACCCGCGATGATGCAAAGGATGGCAATAATAATGGCTTTCCTGCGTGATTTCAGCCACCGGGAAAGCAAGCCAAAGATGAAGCTGCCAATGGAGGCTCCCATGTAATGAAGCATCACCGACGTCGACCCCTTGACCGGTGATGACAGGTGCAGGGCATCCTGGGCAAGGGACGGGGCGTTAATGGCCAGCACGCTCACGGTATACCAGCAGGGAAGGGCCAGAAGCAGGCAGAACATGAATTTCCTGAACCTCCTCCTGTCCGTAAACAGGGCAATGAAATTGCCCCGGCTGACCTCTTTTGTCTTTGTTTTTTCGAACATGCCGGATTCATAGACAGTGATGCGCAGGAATAACAGCATCAGACCCAAACCTCCCCCTGTCCAGTAAGCCATGCGCCAGCTGAATTTCTCGGCCACCAGGAAAGCAAGCACTGCCCCTGCTATTCCGATTCCCGAAACGACGCTTGCACCGAGTCCCCTTTTTTCCTTTGACATCACCTCGGACACAAGGGTGACCCCGACACCCAGTTCACCGGAAAGTCCGAAGCCGGCAAAGAACCTGAGGAAGGCATATTGCTCAACCGTGCGGATGAAGCCGTTTGCGATATTGGCGGCGGAGTACAGCAGTATGGTCATGAAGAGGATGGAAAGCCTTCCTTTCTTGTCGCCCAGCACGCCCCAGACGATTCCTCCGATCAGCATACCTGCCATCTGCATGTTCAGCAGAAAGTTACCCCTGGAGAACAGCAGGTCATTGTCTGTGATGCCAAGGTCTGTGAGACTTGGATTCTTGACAATGCCGAAAAGGATCAGATCATAGATGTCAACGAAGTAACCAAGCGAGGCAACGATCACGATAATATTGAAAACGCTGCGTGATGTCGTTGCTTTCATGAGGCGTGATGAGAAGGAGATTTCAGCTCTAAATATAATAAATATACTTAATGACACGGCAAAATCGATCCTGTTTCATTATTTGCAAACCGGAGCTGCAATCCGGCCTTTTGCAGACAATCTGAAAAAAACGGAACCACCGGGCCGCTTGCCATTGTTTCTTATGCTAATTTTGACGCCTATGGATCAATTTCTGAAAGAGCTGAACAAGGCGCAATATGAGGCTGTCGTGAATACTGACGGGCCGTCGCTTGTCATTGCCGGGGCAGGCTCTGGTAAAACGCGGGTCCTTACCTACCGCGTGGCTTACCTGTTAAGCAGGGGAGTGAAGCCCTCAAGCATAATCTGTCTGACTTTCACCAACAAGGCAGCCAGGGAGATGAAAGACCGGATCAGTCGCCTGGTAGGAGAGGAGACTGCCAGATTTGTGTGGATGGGAACCTTTCACAGCCTCTTTGCGCGCATCCTGCGGATGGAGTCCGGATCTCTCGGGTACCCTTCATCCTATACAATTTATGACACGCTGGATTCCAAAAGCCTGCTTAAAACAATCATAGGCGACATGAAGCTTAATGATGAGCTTTACAAGCCATCAGATGTGCTGGGACGCATTTCCTGGGCCAAGAATAATCTGATCACCCCCCAGGCTTACAACGGCAACCTGCAGATCACGGGTTTTGACAACGCAACCCGCAGGCCTCAGATCGGTGAAATTTACAGGAACTATTGCCAGAGATGCAAGCGTGTCGGTGCCATGGACTTTGACGACCTGCTCCTCAACACCAACATACTGTTTCGCGACTTCCCCGCCATCCTTGAAAAGTACCAGGAAAAATTCAGATACGTGCTGGTCGATGAGTACCAGGACACCAACTATTCTCAGTACCTGATTGTCAACAGGCTGGCTGCCATGAGAAAGAACATATGCGTGGTCGGGGACGATGCACAAAGCATATATTCCTTCAGGGGCGCCCGCATTGAAAACATACTGAATTTCCGCTCCGACTATCCGGAGCACAAACTTTTCAAACTGGAACAGAACTACAGGTCAACAAAGGCAATCGTCGAAGCTGCAAACAGC
Organism: Bacteroidales bacterium; assembly: GCA_034677845.1. Taxonomy (GTDB): domain Bacteria; phylum Bacteroidota; class Bacteroidia; order Bacteroidales; family UBA10428; genus UBA5072. The sequence continues at coordinate 22,848 of JAXDCR010000163.1, forward strand.
CTCATTGCCAAAAACAATGGCCAGATTCGCAAGGTCGTATGGTCTGCCAACGAAGACGGGCATCCGATTAAGATAATCCGGAGCCTGACCGATCTGGAAGAGGGTTTTGTCATAGCAAACAGCATCTTTGACACCGTACTGACCCGGCAGCAGCACTACAGTGATTTTGCCGTGCTTTACCGCACCAATGCGCAGTCGCGCATTTTTGAGGAAGCCATGCGCAAGCGAAACATCCCCTACAAGGTATATGGGGGCATTTCTTTTTATCAGCGCAAGGAGATCAAGGATATGCTCGCTTACCTTCGCCTGGCTGTCAACGAGAAGGATGATGAGGCCTTCAGAAGGATAGTCAACTATCCGCCCAGAGGTATAGGGGAAGTCACGTTGGGGTGGCTGGAGGAACAGGCTTCCTTAGCCGGCATAAGCCTGTGGGAGGCGATGGGGCAAATTGACGTGAAGGCAACGGGGTTAAACAGGGGGGCGGTGCACAAGCTGAACGGGTTCAGGGAGCTGATGCAGGGCTTTGCTGCCGTTGTCAGGCAGGAGAATGCTTTTGATGCCGCCAGGCACATCGCGGCAGCTTCCGGGATCATGAAAGACCTTTACAACGGAGATTCTCCCGAGGAGCGCAGCCGTTTTTAAAACCTGGAGGCCCTGCTCAACGGCATCAAAGAGTTTGTCGAGTCGGCCGTTAATGAGAACTTGCCTGCGCGACTCGAAAATTACCTGGAGAACGTCTCCCTGCTGACCGACCTGGACAATGACAGATCCGATGACCGGGATCATGTGACTCTGATGACTATGCATTCTGCAAAGGGACTTGAATTCGGTACCGTTTATGTGGCTGGTGTTGAGGAGGAGCTATTCCCTGCCAGGCAGGCCCTTGAATCTGCAGGCGAACTGGAGGAGGAGCGCAGGTTGTTTTATGTGGCCATCACAAGGGCAAAAAAAAGGGTTTTTATCACCTACTGCCAGAACAGGTACCGATGGGGTGTTCCGGTGGCTGCAAAGCCCAGCCGTTTCATAGGGGATATTGATCCGCGGTACCTTGACATCCCGTCCTCAATGTTGAAGGATGAAAGAGAGGATGACGCTGACGAGGATATCCGTCCCTCCCGGATGGCGGACAGGCAGCCGGGGCATGCGGCATTGAGGGGGCAACGTGCAGGCAGGGCCGATGACATGATACGGCCGGCGGGGAAGCCCTTTCTGCAGGTACACCGGCAAAAACTGCCTTCGCGGCAGAATGCCGGTGATGATTTTATGCCGGACAACCCGGATGCACTTCTCGAGGGAATGGAAGTGGAACATCCTGTTTTCGGCTTTGGCACCATTCTGCGGATCGAGGGTGAAATCCCTGACCGCAAGGCAAAGGTGCTGTTTCGGGAGACCGGGGAGGAAAAGCAGCTCCTGCTCAAATTCGCCAGGCTCCGGATCGTTAAATAATTTGATGATAAGCAAATTTACAGTAGCTTTGCAAAAAATATTAACATGGATTACGATTACAACACCGGCCGTTCAAAACTTATTTTACCCGAATATGGCCGGAATATACAGAAAATGGTTGAATACATCATGACGGTCAGCGACCGTGCCGAGCGCAACCGTCTGGCTCAGGCCATTATAATCATAATGGGCAACATGAATCCACATTTGAGGGATATCAATGATTTCAAGCATAAATTATGGGATCACCTGGCCATCATGTCGGGTTTCAAACTAGATATTGACTACCCTTATGAGGTGCCGCAACCTGAAGATTTTACTGAGAAGCCGCGAAGGGTGAGTTACAATAACGGCCCCATTCAGTACAGGCATTACGGACGCATCATAGATATGCTGATTGAGGAAGCCGCCAGGTTTCCCGAAGGTGCGGACAAGGATGAACTCATCAGACTGATCGCCAATCACATGAAAAAGTCATACAC
>JAXDCR010000164.1:0-11097 GCA_034677845.1 Bacteroidales bacterium
CCGGCTCCGAACAAGGCTTATCTGCCGCATACAAGCAAACTTTGTGATTCGCTTGAAGAAGCCATAAGAAGAAGCGGACCGCATGACGGGATGACGGTTTCATTTCACCATCACCTTCGCAACGGCGATATCCTGCTTGTTAAAACGCTGACCATCCTTCACCACATGGGGATCAGGAACATCACCCTTGCCTCCTCCTCGTTGAATGAGTGCCATGATCCGATCCTTCCCTACCTGAGCGACGGCACCATAACCAGGATCTTCTCCTCGGGACTCCGGAGCCGGCTGGGGCAGGAAATAGCACGCGGGGCAATGGATATTCCTGTCGTCATACAATCGCACGGCGGACGCGTGCGGGGAATTCATACAGGCAAGATACGCATTGACCTGGCAGTCATCGCTGCCTCGGCAGCTGATTGTGAGGGCAATGCAACAGGTGCGCACGGAAAATCCGCTTTCGGCTCTATCGGATATGCCGTGATCGATGCCCGCTATGCCAAGCAGGTTGTGGTTGTCACCGATAACCTTGTTGACTACCCCTGCATTCCGTTGTCTATTTCGCAAAACTTCGTCGATCATGTGGTGGTCGTCGATTCGATCGGGGATGCTTCAAAGATTGCAACCGGTACGACCCGGATCACAAACTCCCCGATGGACCTGCGCATTGCCAAACTGGCGGCTGAGGTCATTGAGCATTCCGGCTTTTTTGTGCCGGGATTCTCATTTCAGGTCGGTGCCGGCGGTGCATCGCTTGCTGTGGCCAAGTTCATAAGGGATAAGATGAAGGCCAAAGGCATTAAAGGCAGCTTCCTGCTTGGAGGCATAACCTCCTATTGTGTGGATATGCTCAATGACGGCCTGTTTGAGACCATTTTCGATGTGCAGTCGTTTGATACCGCCGTCAGCAATTCACTTCTGCATAACCGCCGGCACATTGAAATACCGGCGGCACTGTATGCCAACCCTTTCAACTGCGGCTGCATTACGAATAAGCTGGATGTGGTGGTGCTGGGAGCCCTCGAGATCGATGTCGATTTCAATGTAAATGTGATAACCGGTTCGGAAGGTTATATCCGGGGAGCTTCTGGCGGACACCCTGACACCGCTTCAGGCGCCAAGCTGACGGTTGTCGTATGCCCCTCCTTCAGAGGCCGGATACCCATCATCAAAAAAAGGGTGCATACCATTGTCACACCCGGTGAGACCGTGCATGTGCTCGTAACGGAAAGGGGAATTTGCGTGAATCCGGCATTCAAAGGCATTGAGGAAAACCTCAGGAAGGCAAAACTGAACGTCAAAGACATCCATGATCTTGAAATGGAGGTTGACAGGATCACCGGTGTGCCCGATCCGCTTGAATACACGGATAAAATAGTCGGAATAGTGGAATACCGTGATGGTACAGTCATCGATGTGATCCGGCAGATCGTTGAAAAAAGCGATTATAAGATTTACTGAAACCTGGTGAAGTGCTGCAAACCATATTGGAATCAAGGGAAAAAAGGGCAGGGCTAAGGAAACAGGCAGCCATGACTGGCAGACCATCGGTGAGTTTTAACCTCAATGTTCCGGGTTTTCCCAAAACCAACGCGGTTGCCGGGGAATTCTTCAGGATCTGCCTGCAGGAACTGAAATATTTCCTTGCCGCCCGTCGTCTGCTGCTTGACGATGAGCGGGCCGTGAGTTTGTCTGGCGATACGGGGGACTTTTTCATAGCTCCTGTGGATGATTCACGCCTTTCGGCGGAGGAGATCAAGCAGCTGTGCGATGCTTTTGAAAAGACACAGTCGCTGGGTCGATTCCTGGATGTGGATGTGACTGACGGAAAGGGTGAACATGTCTCTTCGGGAACTGCCAAACCTTGTTTTTTTTGCGGCCGTCAGGAAGCTGAGGTCTGCAGGCATGAAAATGCACATGAACCGGAAGAGCTGAGGTTGTTCATGTTTTCAAAGATGGAGGAGTATATCCGAAGACACCGGGAAGAAGAGATCTGCAGAACACTTTCCTCCCTTGCGCTGAAAGCGGTGCTTTATGAGATATCCCTGAGTCCCAAACCGGGTCTTGTTGACAGATTTTCCAACGGCAGTCACCGTGACATGAACTTCCGCACTTTCCTTGATTCCACGGCTGCAATCTCTGGCGGTTTCAAAGACCTGGTGAGCGAAGGCATCGGATTTTTCCCGCATGACCTTGAGAACGCACTCCCTCATATCCGTGAACACGGTCTGCGCATGGAATCGGCCATGTACAGAAGCACTCAGATGGTGAATGCGCAGAAGGGCCTTATCTTCCTGATGGGTGTTTCCCTTTTTGCCTGTGGTTACCTGCATGCCGGCGGTGATTTTTTCGACTCCCTGTCTTTCAGGAATGCCGTGAAAAAGATATGCCATGACCTTGCCGGGAAGGAACTGGCAGATACCGGCAGAAAAAAAAGAACGCACGGGGAGCAGGTGTTCATGCATTACGGTGTAACCGGAATCAGGGGAGAGGCAGAAAAAGGATTCCCCGTGGTTTTTGACTATGGCCTTCCCGAACTGCTCAGAAGCGGCAGTCTGGACGACGCAACCCTGCAAAGAGCCCTGCTTTCAATCGCTGCACATAATGATGACACAAATATCCTGTACAGGAGAGGAATGCAGGTACTTGAACAATTCAAAGAGCTGGCCAAAAGGGCATATTATCGGGGTGACCCAGGAAGCTATAGCCGGCTGGCGGAATTCTGCGCAGCCGAAAATATATCTCCCGGCGGTTCAGCCGATCTGCTCGCACTGTCGTCATTCCTGTATCTGGTCATGCAACAATACGGAACTGCAACATGAATTTTGAAGATACTGATTTCAGACAGGAGAGCATTGACCTTGACAATCCGTATGATGTCAGACTTGTCCGGGATTTTCTCTCACCCCTCGGGTTTGATTTTGATCCTGCCGACGTTGATCATACCATGATGGTTTACAACCTGAACGGTGAACTTGTCGGAACAGGCTCCCATCAGGGCAGGATACTCAAGTACATTGCGGTGTCGGAAAAATACCGTGATTCAACAGCTTTTGCCCTTATAGTGACTTTTCTGACTGAAAAACTTCTTGCCATTCATAAGCACACCTTTGTGTTCACCAGGCCTGAGAATGCCGTGCGATTCAAAGGCTTGGGTTACAATGAAATTGCCAGCGCCCCGCCCCTGTTTTGCGTGCTCGAGTTCGGTTTTGAGTCCATCAGCACCTACCAGGAATATCTGAGGTCACTTAAGGTTCCGGCAACAACCGGCGAAATCGCTGCGATCGTCGTCAACTGCAACCCGTTTACAAACGGGCATAAGTATCTCATAGAAAAGGCAGCATCTGAAAATGAAGTTCTTTACCTGTTTGTCGTGGAGGAAGAAAAATCTGCCTTTCCTTTTGCCATACGGTGGGAACTTATCCGCAGGGGAATCGCTCACCTGAATAACGTGACAATGGTGCGCGGCGGCATGTATGTGGTTTCCGGGGCCACTTTTCCTTCCTATTTCCTGAAAGGCGAAATCCCCGGAAAAGTGCTGCGAGGGCAGGCTGATCTCGATGTGACGGTTTTTGCCAGGTACATTGTTCCTGTACTCAATATCCGCAGGCGTTACGTGGGCACCGAAATGTACTGTTCCACCACCGCGGCCTACAACGAAAGCATGAAGGCGATCCTGCCCACATACGGCATTGATGTCATTGAAATCGAGCGAAAATCGGCAGGCACCCTGAAAAACGGACAGCCCGCATACATAAGTGCCTCAAAGGTGAGACAGGCAATAAAGGAAGGCAGGCTTGAGGAGGTGATGGACTTCCTCCCGGACCCTACCAGAGAATTCCTTCTTTCGGAAGAGTCGCTTGCCATCCGGGAGAAAATAAAGAAGGGACAGCAAAGGCACTGATGGTTAATAAGGATTATATCAGATCGCACCAGGGCAATGGTTTAACGAATGGCTAAAAGGGCCCGGCATTGGCTGCCTGTTTGTCTGATTTTATAATATTGCATAATATTGGCATTCACTATCAATTTTATATGATGAGGCAATTCCACAACCAGGATATTGAGGAGGTGCTCAGGCATTTATCTGTTGAAGGGGAAAGAGGACTCACAGAGGAAGAGGTCCGGTCGCGCCTGGAAAAGTATGGATACAACCAGTTGACAGCCAAAAAGAAAAAGACCTTTCTTCAGATGTTCCTGGCACAGTTTAAAAGTTTCATGATCATCATCCTGCTGATTGCGGCCGCGATATCGGGTGTGGTGGGCATACACGAAGGTGAAGGCATGTTCGACACATTTGTCATCCTGGGGATCCTCCTGCTGAATGCTTTCATCGGTGCCTACCAGGAACGCAAGGCGGAAGCGTCACTGGAAGCCCTTAAAAACCTGGCCGCTCCCGTGACAAAGGTGTTGCGCGGCGGAGAAGTGAAGGAAATACCTGCAAGGGACCTTGTGCCCGGTGATATCGTGATACTTGAAACCGGAGCTATTGTGCCTGCTGACATAAGGCTGATTGAAGCGGTGAACCTGAAGGTGCAGGAGGCTGCGTTGACAGGGGAATCCGTACCGGTCGACAAACAGACGGGCACCCTGGCTGTTGAGGATGTTGCCCTTGGCGACCGCACCAACATGGCCTTCTCAAGCAGCCTGATAACCTACGGAAGGGGCCGTGGTGTGGTGACGTCAACCGGCATGCAGACCGAGGTGGGTAAGATTGCCTATATGCTGCAGCAGACTGTTGAAACAGAAACACCAATGAGCCAGCGGCTTGAACAGCTGGGCAGGATACTGGGAACGGCAGCCCTCGTCATCTGTGCGGTGATATTCCTTGTGGGTGTGCTGTACGGAAATTCCGTGCTCAGCATGTTTATGACCGCGGTGAGCCTTGCTGTCGCAGCCATTCCGGAGGGATTGCCGGCGGTGTCAACCATCGTGCTGGCCATCGGGGTGCAGCGCCTGGTCAAACGAAACGCCATCATACGTACCCTTCCTTCGGTTGAAACCCTCGGCAGCGCGTCGGTGATATGCTCAGACAAGACAGGCACCCTGACCCAGAATAAAATGACGGTTGTCGAGGCTTACGTCAACCATAAAAAAGACAGCATAAACCGCACATCGCCCGCAAGCGTGCTGAACGAAGAGGAGAACAGGCTGCTGACAATATCCGTGCTTTGCGCCGACGCCAGGCTGAGGAAAACGGATGACGGCCGTTATGAATACACGGGTGATCCGACAGAAACGGCGTTGCTGGATTTCGGCGTGCTGTACGGAAAGCTTAAGAATGAACTTGAAAAACAATACCCGCGCATTGCGGAAATCCCTTTTGATTCGGAACGCAAACGCATGACCACCGTCAACCGCATGCCGGACGGGAGCACCAGGGTGAATGTAAAAGGCGGCCTGGATGAGGTGTTAAGTGTCTGCAACAGGATCATAATCAATGGAGATGTCCGGTCCCTCAGCAAGGAAGACAAGGAGAAGATCGGTCGGGCAAACCTTTCCATGACCGATTCAGCCCTGCGTGTGCTGGCCATGGCATACAAAGACCTTCCTGAACCACCGGACAGGGTGGAGATCGGCAACCTTGAGAATGAGCTGATATTCATAGGCCTTCTCGGAATGATCGATCCGGCCAGACCGGAAGTTGTCGAAGCCGTGGCCAAATGCAGGACGGCAGGAATCCGCCCGGTCATGATAACAGGCGACCACAAGGGCACCGCAATTGCTATTGCCCGTGAAGTTGGCATCTACCGTGACGGAGACCGGGCGATCACGGGCGCTGAACTGAACCACATGAGCGATGAGGAATTCAGCAATAATGTGACCTCCTTCACGGTATACGCGAGAGTGGCACCGGAACATAAAGTCCGGATCGTAAAAGCCTGGCAGCAACATGACCAGGTGGTGGCCATGACGGGTGACGGGGTTAACGATGCCCCGGCTCTCAAACAGGCTGACATCGGGGCAGCCATGGGAATCGTGGGAACCGATGTGGCCAAGGGAGCTGCTGACATGGTCCTTACGGACGACAACTTTGCCACCATTGTCTCGGCAGTCGAAGAAGGCCGGCGAATTTACAGCAATATACTGAAAGTCATACAGTTTTTACTATCCACGAACGTGGGAGAGATATTCCTGCTGCTGATAACCTCCATCTTTAACCTGGGAACGCCCCTGCTGCCCATACATATCCTCTGGGTCAACCTGGTCACCGACAGCCTTCCGGCCCTGGCACTCAGCGTTGATCCTGCGGAGGAGGGGATAATGAACCGGAAACCGCGCGCTGCGGGAACAGGTTTCATGACAAAAGGCATGATATGGAGGGTGCTTTACCAGGGCACCATGATCGGGGCTATCCCGCTTGTTTCATTTTTAACCGGACTGAAGGAGGAGGGGCTGGAAATGGGTCAGACAATGGCATTTGCCACCCTTATGTTTGCCCAGCTTGTACATGTGCGCAACCTGCATTCAAACACCCGTTCGTCACTTGCCATCAGTCCCCTTGAAAACAAACCCCTTATCGGGGCCATCCTGGCATCCACGGCACTGGCCCTCCTGGTGCTTCTTGTGCCTGTTATCCGCGATGCCTTCAGTCTGGTGGCCATGGATGGCAGACAATGGCTATATGTAGTGCTGGTTTCTCTGGCGCCCGTAGTGATTGTTGACCTGTTCAAGCTGTTAAAGATCAACGGCACCAGGTACGAGTGACCAGCCCTGCATCCGTCAGCCTGACACCTGTGCCCGTGGAAATTTAATCGTTGCCTGATGCAGTTGCCGGCGGTGACATGGGGTGCGATCTGTCCGGGGATATGGTAACGGTTTTTCCGGAACAGACTTTAACCTGCTCCGCATGGTTCAGCTCATCTGCAGAAATACTCCATTCCGTTATCATAAAAAAAGTTAAATCGTTCTCTTTTTTCCGATATGTTCTTAAATTTGATACATTCATCAATTCATCATTGCTGACTGAACACACTGTTCGTGAACCTCTGTTAAAGCTTTGCATTGCATTTATAACCCTAATACCGGATAAACATGAAAACACCTATCGTACGATTTTTTATCGGAATCCTGCTGCTTGTGAATGTCATGTGCGCTTATGCGCAGGACTGGCCGCAGTGGCGCGGAACAAACCGTGACGGCAAAGTGACGGGCTTTACAGCTCCGCAGACCTGGCCCCAGCAGCTGAAACAGGGATGGAAAGTGACGGTGGGACTTGGCGACGCCACGCCGGCACTTGTCAGCAACAGGCTTTATGTATTCACCAGGCAGGCTGACAAGGAGGTCCTTGTTTGCCTTGATGCGGCCAGCGGAAAGCAACTATGGATCACGGAAGGTTACGCTGCTGCAGCTCCGACGGGTCCCGCCGCTTCTCATCCCGGCCCCAGAAGCTCGCCGGCCGTGGCTGAAGGAAAGGTGGTCACCCTCGGCGTGAACGGAGTTGTATCCTGTTTTGATGCGACAACAGGGAAGCTTGTGTGGCGCAATACCGAATTCACGTCTGTGCCGCAATTTTTCACCGGGACGTCCCCTGTCATATCCGAAGGCACATGCGTATTGTACCTGGGTGGAACCAAAGCGGGACAGGTGGTTGCCTTCAGCCTTGCGAACGGCAGCATCAAATGGAAGACGGCGGTGGACGGTCCGGCATACGGTTCACCTGTGCTGATCACCATTGAAGGCACCAAACAGATTGTTTTGCAGGGGGAGACCAAACTTGTCGGAGTTGCCTTTGCTGACGGAAAACTGTTGTGGGAGGTGCTGACCCCCGTCGGCACCGGCCGTGCAAACAATGCCGCAAGTCCCGTTGCCGATGGCGCCAGGATATATTACACGGGACTGAACAACGGGGTCAATGCCATCGAAATAAAAAAACAGGGAACGGCATTCGTACCAGGCAAACTGTGGACCAATGCCGAGCTCAGCACGGCTTACAATACGCCGGTGCTGAAGGACGGATTCCTGTACGGGCTGTCAAATCAGAACAAACTCTTTTGCATCAATGCCTCCACCGGCGCTACTGCATGGGTTGATGCAGCTGCACACCAGAACTTCGGTTCCATCGTTGATGCCGGATCGGTACTGGTAGCCCTGTCAAGCACGTCCAACCTTGTCGTGTACAGACCCTCCGGCACGGGATACTCACAACTGGCCATGATTAAGGTTGCCGACACGCCCGTCTATGCGCACCCTGTTCTGTCCGGTAACCGCATTTTTGTGAAGGACAATGAGTCGCTTACCATGTACACGACAAATTAATTAATCTTACATGGCAGGTCACAGCACCTGCTGAGAAACTGTCATATGAGGGGACCCCGAAGGTCCCCTTTTTTATACAGATTCAATTGCGGCGTTTGTCAACATACCCCTAAAATAATAACCGAAAAACGCACATCCGGACAGGCCATCCGTGCCATTGTCAAAGGCCACATTCATCGGATCTGACTTGCTGCGGAAATTTTTATCTGGCAGGATAAAGCAATTGTTATTTAAAAAACACTAAATTCGGCTTTCAAAACTTGCCATTGGATACTGCCGGGAATGACCAGTTGCATCGTGCCTGAGAGAACGGGCCTGTATGTGTTGCCGGGAACCGGCTGGTCACAGGGCTTCACCAGGTCATGAATTGTCAGGAATCATGAACAGATTGTCATCTTAAACCTTAATTCAGGTGATATTATGAATATTGGCCTACAAAATGCAATTTCATCTGATTCCGGTGTTGGCATTGAAAAATGTTATCAGTGCGGTAAATGCACTGCCGGATGCCCCCTTGCCGGGGATATGGATTTTGCCCCCAGTTATGTTATCCGGATGCTTCAATCGCATGACAAAGGCCTTGAGGATCAGGTTTTGCGGTCGCGCTCCATCTGGCTTTGCCTGACATGCGATATGTGTGTGTCAAGATGCCCTATGGAGATTGATATTCCCAGGCTGATGGACTACCTGCGCGGACGGTCGCTGAAAGAAAAAAAGGCCAGCGCAGCGGCTTCCCGGAGCATAGCCGTTCATAAATCTTTTCTTGACACGATCATCCGCAACGGCCGCCTGTATGAGGTGGAACTGGAAGCCAGGTACAAGTTGCGAACACTGACGCTGATGCAGGACCTGCTGCTTGTTCCGGGCATGCTGTCGCGCGGAAAGCTGAACCTGATGCCTGAAAGGATCAGGAACCGGAAGGCATTGGCAGACCTGTACAGGAACACTGTAATAAAAGCAAATAAAAAGGAATGACATCGGTAGGATTTTATCCGGGATGTTCACTGAACGGCTCATCCCGGGAATACAACGAGTCGGTCCGTGCTGTGGCGGAGGCGGCGGGACTGGTACTGGAGGAGGTGCCTGACTGGAACTGCTGTGGTGCCACAGCGGCACATAACCTGAACAGGGAAATCTCCCTGGCTCTTCCGGCAAGGATTCTTGCCAATGCTGAAAACGCCGGCATAAAGGAAATCCTTGTCCCCTGCGCCGCCTGTTACAACAGACTGGCCCTAACCCGGCATGAGCTGCAAAACGATACCGCGATAAAAAAGAGGGTTCAGGAACTGACAGGCGCTGAACTGAAATGTGATGTGCAGATCATCAATGTTTTGCAGTGGCTTGAAAAATTCATCGTGCCGGAACTTGAAAACAGGGTTAACCGGACTTTTTCACGTCGGGTGGCCTGCTATTACGGCTGCCTGCTTGTCAGGCCTGCCGGCATACTAAAGTTTGACCGGCCGGAAGATCCGGTGTCAATGGACAGAATTATGCAGAAACTTGGTGCAACTGCCGTCGAATGGGCTTTCAAGACCGAGTGTTGCGGCGCCGGCTTTTCAATATCAAATACGGAAGCCGTCGGCCGCCTGTCAGGCGAGATCCTCAGGGATGCCCTGCTGCGACAGGCAGAGGTTATTATTGTTGCCTGTCCCATGTGCCATTCAAACCTGGATATGCGCAGGCCGGCCATCAACGCATATATTAAAGAACAACTGACAGTTCCGGTGATATACATTACCCAGGCAGTGGGACTCGCCATGGGGATCGGATTCGAAAAGCTGGGCCTGCACCGGCATTTTATTCCTGTTTCGGATAATATTTTGCAAACCAGTTAAATATGGCAAGAATCGGGGTTTTTGTCTGCCATTGCGGGGAAAACATCGGCGCAACCGTTGACTGTGCAAAGGTTGCCGCATCCCTTGCCGGTCTGGACGGCGTGGTGGAGAGCATTGATTATAAATACATGTGTTCGGATCCCGGACAGAATCTTATCAAACAGGCAATTGTGGATAAGAAACTGACAGGTGTGGTTGTCGCCGCCTGTTCACCGCGCATGCATGAACCGACGTTCAGGAGGGCATGCAGTGAGGCAGGGTTAAACCCCTATCTCTGCGAAATGGCCAACCTGCGTGAACACTGCTCGTGGGTGCATGAAAAAGGGGAGGCGACAACACAAAAGGCCATTGACCTTGTCAGGATGCTTGTTGAAAAAGTAAAGCGCAACCATGCCCTGGAGCCTATCAGGGTTCCTGTCATAAAAACGGCACTTGTCATCGGCGGCGGCATTGCTGGCATCCAGGCAAGCCTCGACATAGCCAATGCCGGCCATAAGGTCATCCTTGTCGAAAGGGAACCATCCATCGGAGGTCATATGTCTCAGTTGTCGGAGACCTTTCCGACACTTGACTGTTCACAGTGCATCCTGACGCCAAGAATGGTTGAGGTGGCCCAACATCCGAACATAACACTATATTCTTATAGCGAGCTGGAAAACCTGGAAGGATTCATCGGCAACTTCAGGGCCACGATCCGGAAAAAGTCAAGGAGCGTGGATGAGAAAAGCTGTACCGGATGCGGACTGTGCACAACCAAATGCCCCACCAAAAAAATACCTTCCGAGTTTAATGAGGAGCTGGGATTCAGAACTGCCATATATGTGCCTTTTCCCCAGGCGGTGCCCAATAAACCGGTCATTGACAGGCTTAACTGTACCTATTATACAAAAGGCAAATGCAGGGTGTGCGAAAAGGTCTGTCCAACCCAGGCTATCCGTTTTGACCAGCCGGATGAACTTATTCAGGTGGATGTGGGGGCCCTTGTCATCGCTACCGGTTTCAACGT